>NZ_QJSM01000026.1 GCF_003205235.1 Thermoplasma sp. Kam2015
ATGATAACAGAACATTCAAATTCTATCCCGATTCACATACAATTTCATTGACAACAGTACAGGGCAGGCTGGTATATCCAGTGGCTCATTCGCCCCTGATCGATAAATACAGGGGTGAATACACAAATGCCTGAACTGTGGCTTCGAACTCCATGCGGATCTGAATGCGTCAAGGAACATCGAAGTGCCATGTCCTCACGCCTCAAAAACCTTTGCACTGAACGCGGATCTGAATGCGTCAAGGAACATCGAAGTGCCCGGTACATCTGGGTACTTCAGGATGCTGTCAGCCAGCCGATCGTTGCGGTTCGATGAAACTCCACTCAGGGGTGGAGGGGAGACCAGCAGCAAGCTCCGAAGCTTTAGCGAGGAGTAGCTGACCTGTTGCTGCGACCGCCCCTGATCGGCCCACTGTCACTGAAAAACATCGATATGTAATCTGATGGCGTTTTTTCAAAATATACGTTGATACAGTTCCTGTCTATACCAAGATCTGAGCACTCATGGGACTTAAAGGCAGGATAATCGCTCATGCAGTATTCTGATTCAAACTTCAAGGACATCGTAAGTGAGTACAAAGGCCTGTCCTCATGCGCCGCACAGAGTGCCAGCGGTAGTGTTCCCACCTTATGAATCAGCGTGAGATCAGAGAGGACTGAATCCGAACCCACAACGACTGCATCGCTCATTGCAACCGCAAGGCACATCTCTGCATCTGTCGTCATGTAGACCTCCTTGCCGAAGCTGGAGATCTCTGCGGCCATGATGCGCCCCTCAAGCATGGGTCTGCTTTCAAGCACATATACCCTCTTCACATTGTCAGATGACCTGATAAATTCCAGCACGTTGTGGCTGTTGCTCATTGTTGTTATTGCCTCGGCATCGATGAATTTAACCGCATTCGCTATTGATAAACGTTCCTGATTGATAACGGTATCCCTGAAATCTTCCGGTGACATTGATGCATCATTCAAGGCCAACTTTGCTGCGTTCCTGACCAATGCCATACCGACGAAGGCTTCGCTTATTACTTCAGCATATCTGATGTTTGGATTTCTTCTAATGAAAGAGAAAACCCTGATGGATAGATCAACCGATCCCGATGTCTTATCATTGATTATTCTTTTGAGTTCGTCCACAGCCTCCTTCATATGAACACCCCCAAAGCTTGTAATCCACTTAAATTCAAAGCAGGGTTATGGAATATCCAAAGCTTATGGAATCTCCTGGATTAACAAGCCTGAGGCCTATACCATTATTGAATGCATCAACGGCGGACATCATCGGTTCTATTGCAACCGATCTCCCCGCTGAATATTTTCCGTTATATATCACAAAGAAAGGCATATTGTGCTTTGATATCCTGATTCTCCGGTTTCCAGTTTTCAGGAGTATATCTGAATCTGCAAAAAACTGGTTGTCAAATGTATCCTTATAACTGTCAGGCTCAAGAATCATCTTTTGCATTTTACCTGTGGGAAAGTACCCTTCATACTCCATTTTCCATACGGTCTTTGGGTCATCTATCTCCCATCTGCCTACATAAAGAAAGTATGGATGAAAACCAGCTGCAACTGGGCATCTTCTGTTTCCATCATTTATCACATTAACCTCACATTTATATGATTTACCAGTGATCGTGTGTCTTATTTTAACGTTGATGTGTGATGGGTATTCCGATCCTGCCTGGATATCGGTTTCCATCTCAACGGAATTATCATCCATATGAGCGATCACAAAGGATCTGTTAAGTAAAAGTCCGTGTATGCTATTGTTGCCCTCATTCTTTGGCAGATTGTACTCTATCCCATCTATGACATATTTTGCATTTCTTATCCTGTTAGCATATGGAAACAGGAATGCGGATCCAAAATGTGCCGGAATATCATCATAGGATCGCATCAATATGTCTGTACCATCAAGCATTAGCGAGTCCAGATGAGAACCTACCTCTGATACAGATATCATACTATTATCGTATCTAACTTCCATTGGCATATAGAAGTCAGTCTTAGATTGGATATAATATTTGCCAGATCTATTTGGTCTGGAGAAACGTTGATTTGATATGAAACAAACCCGTTCAATATTTAAATAAAACAATATCTGCCACGCAATTCAGCGTGACAGTGTAATCTCTATGGATGAAACGTTAGAGCTTCCCCTCTCTCCCTGAAGGGTTTCTGTATCCAGTTTAATCTCCTCGTATTTTGCGTCTGGTATGAATTTGTGCCTTGTAATCTCTGCAACATCTACTGCCTTGCTGATAGTCTTTCCACGTGCTTTTATTATTATTTTATTGCCGTTATTGTTGAACTGGGTGACCACTGCAAGTACGTAGTTCATTGTCGGCTTTTTTCCTACAAAGATTATGTTCTCCTCTGCCATTTTTGATCACTACTAATACGGATTTCTGCTTAATATATAACAGTATCGCAGAGTGACCTTGACTTATTGATTCTTTACACCCACAATTTCAAACGCATTAATATTGGAGCTTAGTAGGCTTCTATAGGGATCCGTTTTGGTACCTTATCGCTACATAATTGCTATATTAGACCTAGATTATTGTTCATTATGGAAGAAAAAAATGCTATTTTGATTGGTGCTAGCGAGACATTCGGATTCTTCACGGCAAGAAAACTACTTCATGCCGGCTTCAAGGTAACGATCAACTCAAGGAAAGAAGATAAACTCTCTTCAATGAAGCGTGAACTTGAGTCTGAGGGTGAGATCCATTACCTTACTGGCGATGTATCCAGTGCATCAACTTTGAAGTCAATAATGGATCGATATGGAGATAACGGACTCGATGCAGTAATCTTCGGTCTGGGAGGCTATGATGCAGATGATATAGAGAATCCGAAGAGCCTGAGGGAGATGTTTGAAAACAACGTCTTCCTTCCGTTTGAGACATTCTCCGCGATCCTAAGTATAATGCGCAATCCTTCATCAGCAATATTCATCAGCAGTGTCTACTCCAGCCTCATCATATCAGAGCATTCATTATCATACTCAGGAAGCAAAGCCGCACTTAACATAATGGTGGCTTCCTCCGCCAAGATGCTTCTCAAGAGAGGAATACGCGTGAATGCTGTGATGACGACTTCCATGGAGGAAAAACGGCATACGGATAGATCCATTCTTTTCAATCCTGGGAAGCAATCCATAGATCCGGATCTCGTGGCCAATGTTGTAACTTTCCTTGCTGGGGAAACATCCATGGGAATAACAGGATCTGTCATTACCGTAGATCAGGGATTCTCACTGAGATAGGGTAAATCCATTATTTTGCTATGATGGCATGGGTGAATGGAGAAGAAAGTATGATACCAGTCCGGAAAACAGCAGTAGCAACGATACCACTGTCATGCCAAGGAAGATGTGCCCGGGTGACACAAAGAGAGATCCAAGAAAGACTGGAATCACCGCAACACCCGTATTGGTGGCTACGCTGAACATCGCTGTTGAGAATCCTGCGTCCTCAGGTTTAGGCGAATAGTATGTGACCGAGGTCATTGCCATGGACCAGTAGGCGTTTCCGAAGAAGCCGAAGAGGAAAAAGAGGATCCCGATCAGGTAAAGAGATCTTGAAAACTCAAGAGAGAGCATCATAGAGAATCCAAACACAAAAGCCATTGATCCTGTGGAGACAAGACCGTATTTTAGGTTCTGATTCCTGCCGAAGAGAGGCGGTAGCACCATTGCACCGACAGCAGATCCGAGGAAGGCAAGGCCACCAAACAGACCACCAGCCTCTAGGGCCGTTGACTCCTTGAATCCATGGAGTATAAGTACAGATGATGCTATGCTTCCAAACATTACCGACATTGCTGATATCGTCAGGCCAACATACCAGTTCTTCACCATACCGATCCTGAATACACCTTTGAATTTGCGTGGAGAGTAATAACTTGGAAATTTACTTTTGAATATCAGAAACATGATCGCTATGACGAACGCCGCGATGGCTGGAATTTCAAGAACGGCATCAAGAGGCAGAACAATGATCATATATGGTGTCAACAGGGCGCCGATGGCCATGCCAAGAAACAGAGATCCAACACTGAAGCCTATCAGACTGTGGCTTCTGGAACCTCCAAATACCTCAGCTATGCTACCCACGGGGGCCATTGCCAATGGATATCCTATTGCTGCCAATATCGAGAGGAAGAGAAATGGTATATAACCTTGCAATACCGGTCTCAGACCCAGACCTATGACTGTCAGCACAGCTGAAGCTAATACCGAATTCCCAACCCTCCCTTTGAATGATATATATCCTGCCAGCAATCCGAATGCTACCATGGTGTATCCATATGCAGAGATAATGACAAGCAGATCGGATGGTGATGTATGGAAGATCCTCGTGAGATCCGGAATTATCGGCGCAATCATGAACCAGCCAAAGCCTATGAAAAACAGCAACGCAAGATATAGGCCAAATATCCCATTATTCTCCTTTTCAAACATGATGACTGCCCTTGAATGCTTTTCCGCATCGCGCAAGAGAATATCAATCTATTTTATCTTTCTCTACATGAATCTGATTATGCAAAGGAAGAGGATTCTGCAACCAGTATACGAATGTAGAAATGTCACCACGGTTGAACATGTGACGTCCTCCAACCCAAATCATTGAGATTTATACTGCACTGGATCAAACGATCCCTTGT
This sequence comes from Thermoplasma sp. Kam2015, assembly GCF_003205235.1. Lineage (NCBI taxonomy): Archaea > Methanobacteriati > Thermoplasmatota > Thermoplasmata > Thermoplasmatales > Thermoplasmataceae > Thermoplasma > Thermoplasma sp. Kam2015. Next base: position 4,677 of record NZ_QJSM01000026.1, read on the forward strand.
AAAATAGCTTTATTGAACGATCCTTGAGGGATTCCATGAGACTAACATCAAACTTTCCGGAAAATTCAATATAGAAATAATATTTCCATATGTTGTTCCTAAGAGGCCTGGAATATATCATATTCATATTTATGCGTCTATCTGAAAAAACTCCGATCAGATCATAAAGGGAGCCAGGCTCGTCCGGTATGATCGATATGATTGAGTGCCTGCTCCCATCAGTATTTCTTTCCCTAGATATCACGATGAATCTAGTTATGTTTGGTGTCTCTGGATCGATCTTGACCATGTGCTTCAGTTCGTATTCTGTGGCGGCCCTTTTTGAGCATAGTGCGGCACCCTTATCATCCCTGCTGGCGAGATCTGCAGCTTCTGACGTGCTAACAGTACTAATTACCTCGATGTTATCCATCTTCTCCAGGAATTCCCTTGCTTCTGCAATTGCGTGCGGATGGGAATACACTCTTTCGATGTTCTTTATCTCTGCCTTTGATGCAAGAAATATCTCTATGGGAAAATCTATGGATCTTGTGATGTAGACGTCGTCATGTATGAAAAGCCCGTCCAGCGTTTCGTTCACCGGCCCCTCTATGCTGTTTTCTATAGGGACAACACCACGCTGATCAGTCTCCACCACTTTCTGAAAGATGGCGCTTATTGATCTCTCTGGTTTTACCTCTTGCCCCAGAGCCTCAGCAACCTCATGCGAAAAGCTACCGCGCGGACCGAGATAGAATATCATTTTATCAGGCATTTCCATGCGAGGGGCGGGATTTGAACCCGCGAACCCCTTCGGGACAGGATCTTAAGTCCTGCACTGTTGGCCTGGCTTAGTTACCCTCGCGTTTCTGCGATACATATATCACATAATAATCTTTCCGGGATCGACCTCATGCTGACATTATAGCAATTGCTACCATCTCAATAACTCAGGAACATTAATATCTCATAACCATATGAGGTCATATGGCATTTCCCGGTGGCAATTTTCCAACAGATGGTGAGCTTGTTGAATTTGAAACGGAAGAGGAACCGAAATGGATCACAGTAAAATTGAAAGATGGATCCGTCCTGCAGATAAAGATGGAGATAGTTTCAATTCTCAGGAATGGAAATGATCCCAACACAGGAATACCAAATTATATGATCCAGGCTACCAATATAATACGGCTTGTAAAGGTACCGAAGGAACTCATAGTGAAACCGAAGAAAGGAAATGAGCAGGGCGGCCAGCTCTATAGATGATCTAACTCTCATATGCTGGGATCCTTGTATTACATCTTTAAATAGAAGTTGGTGGTTTGTGGGAAGCAGTAATTCTCCTTCTTCGTACAAGAGATACACGGACTTCTTCCAATGAAAATATTTATAGATTGTCTTCCCACATTCATTTGCATCATCCACGATGGCTAAGTGGGCGATGCTTGAGTGGGATCGATGCGATCCGAAGCTTCAGCTGAGGAGTAGCTCACAGACCTGGGTTTACGGCCCAGAGATCAGTAATTTTCGCATAAATATGTTGGTAAATCACTGTTCCATCCTGGGGGCGAGCAGGAAAAGCCCCTTTATCTTTGCATCAGGATTCTGATCAAGACTGAATTCTACAGACAGCGGATAATCATCTCTGAAGCTCAACTTCAGGGAATCGGTGGAGGATATTGCCTTTATGAACTTGAGCAGATATTCCAGAGGATATGAGCTCTTTATCGTGGTATTGCATGACATATCAGTTATCATATCCTTGGGCAGTATCATCTCTGATTCTTCCGACTCGGAATGTGAATATGCCTTGAAACCGTCCGGAGATAGCGTGAATCTGATAGAGTCTGATATATCCTCAGCGGCCCTAAGCCCCCTCTCAAAATCTGACTTTTTGACAACAGCATAGTACTCGGATGTTATGTTAGGTATCTTCGGAGTAACTATGGTGGATGGATCGAGCAGCGATATGCTCTTATTTATGGTTCCCAGCTCAAATTTAAGCTTCTCACCATCCTTGGTTATGCCCACATTCTCGGAGGAGCTCGCCAGCCTTATAACCGATTTCAGTCTGTCTATATCAAGAGCGATCTCCTCCTGCCCATCGATATGAAATTCCACAAATGCCTCCTTTGGAACTTCAAGTCTTATCATTGCCACGTGGGCTGGATCGACAGCGGTAACGCTCATACCGCTATCATCAACCTTGAACTTCGCCTCAGATACTATCGTACTCAGTAAATCCGTTATTTCCTTAAGATTCTTCACGGAAAGATTCAATCTAATCATATCACAACACCATTCATACAGCTTCTTCGATTAGTCCATCACCTTGCTGATGGAAGTGAACCATGTCCATCGAACATGTAACACGTCCTCAATGCAGTTTTCTCAACGATCGATCAACCGCAAAAAACAGATAATGCTGAAAAATATAAATTTTTGTTTCCATAGGGCTGCATGTATATTCTACAGTCTGAACCAGACCGTCATGCGCCATCACCTTTCCTCCCTGGATCGGTGCGTATAATAGCATATATCATGACCACTATGACTATGGATATGGCCAGAAACTGAAGCGAAAAACGAGACATGGCCGTTATGAAATAGAATGATGCGCCACCGAGTATGGAACCATAGAGTACGGAATAAGCGAACGACCTCGATCTGTCCATCGATCTGTTTCCGTTTCTGTACGCCGCGACAATTATGGATACCATGGATATCACAAAACCTCCGATAAGATAGGAGTTTATAGGTATGGTGAAGGTAGCAAGGGGCAGACTGAATTCATAACCGTAAACAACGAGCGTGTACATTGCTTCGTATTCCATGAGCTCAACGTACATATACGACGTGAAGAACGGATAGCCCGTTTCCCTGAAAACTATGAAGGCCGCCATCAGATCCAGAAATGTAAGGGATGAAAATGCCATCAGCGTTATCACTGAATAAAGCTTCCCAGCAAAGATGCCCTCAAGTAGCGTCACAATACCTATGACGAGCGTGATGGAAACCATGAAGGGTTCATTGACCGGCGTACCAATTACAAGGTATCTCTTCGATATTGCACCTGATATGGATGCAGCCCATATCAGTATAGATGCCGCAGCTATCAAAATGGCAGCAGGATATACAAAACCGCGAATACTCTTACCAAGAAACCGCCTTAAGATGGGTAAAAATGCAAACAGAAAGATGATAAAAGGATTCGCATAGGAAAATGTGCGTGGGAGTATATAGATAGCCATGATTATGGCAGGCATCATCACGCCAAAATTTACAAGATTTCCTATTGTCGTTTCCCTTGATGCTGTATCCATTCACTCACCCATATTTGTCATCTTTGCATAGAGGTATGAGGAAACGAGCTTGCGATATGCATCCCTTGTTCCAACAACCTCTGTTCTGAACCCAAAGCGTCTCATTATCTCTCTCTTCTTCTGCATTATACTGTTCTGCTTGTGAAAGAGAGTTGTTCTCAGTGTCCTGTTTTCATCACCTGTGATGACGAATTCATATGGATTAACTATGAAGAACATGGCCTTGTATGAACCGATCAAATCCCTAACTGAAGCAGGATCTTCGTCATACTCGAATGAGCTTATTATGAACATCATCGTTGTTTTCTTGATCTTTCTTCTGAGAAAATCAATAGATGTCGCAAGAGAAAATGATCCTGATGGTCTGAGATCTGATATTACTTTCTGCAGGTTTTCTATGGGTGCGGCGGTTCTCTCTGGCGGAATGTACACATTTACCTCCGAGGACCATATGAGATAACCCACACCATCCTGATTCTTCCTTATCTTATATGATGTCTTTATAACATCAGCCATGATGGAGTCGAACATCCTCTTTCCATCATGACCTTGGTTCATGCCGTTCCCATAGTCAATCAGAAAGAGAACATCCATTATGCGTTCTTCCTCCATCTGCTTAACATAGATGTCATCGCCCCTAATTTTACCCAGCATGGACCAGGCAACGTACCTGATCTCATCTCCCGGCACGTATTCTCTCAGCGTGAGAAAATCGTAACCCTGTCCTGCCTTCTTGTTATAGTGTATGCCGGTATAGTAGAGCATATTGCTTATGCGTTCGCTTCTGGCAGCCATTATTTCACTGAGCGCGGGAGCCACCTTCAGATCCACCATTCTAGAAACCTCAGCCCTTTCAACAGCCAGACGCATCCCGTCCTCCGTGTAAACAGAGACCGGGCCCAGCCTGTAACGTCCTATCGTGTTTGGCGTAACTATGAACTTCTTGACTACCCTTTCGAACGGCTTCAGGGAAAGGAAACCCTCAAAATCTCCTGCCATCTTGAACGTATCAGACGAATAGACATAGTAATGAAACGAGGTGGGCGAATTGTTCTTATTGAGAAAGGCTATGGTGAATTCCTTTGGTGAGAATTTTCTTGCCTTCTCGTTCTCCGCAGATATATCCACCTCTATGTTTCTCACAAGCCTTGCAGTGGTGAGATTGAAGATGAGTATATCTGAGGCGAAGACGAAGAAGAGTATGATTGAAAAGATTATGTAATACTTATACCCAAGGAGTATGGATTCGAAGATGTTGTACACGGACGCACTAAGAATGAGATAACCAGACTTTCTTATCATTTCGGAACCGATACCTCTGAGATCACGCGATCAATTATTCGCTTGACTATCAGCTTTGGATCATCTGTCTCATCCATTATCGCTTCAGGTTTCAGTATAAGCCTATGATTGAGGATCTCAAAGGCCATGAAAGTTATGTCCTCAGGTATCACATAACTTCTGCCGCTTATCAGCGCATTGGCCCTCGCTGCTTTCATGTACTTTGCAGTGGTTCTAGGGCTGGCGCCAAGGTATACAAGTTCATTCTCGCGCGTGCGCCTCATCAGATCCACCAGATACTGTTTTATCTCATCCGATATGTAAACGTTGTCCACCTGGGATCTGAATTCCAATATCTCGTCCGGCATAAGCACAAGCGAAGGATCTTCGTATTTCCCTATGGAATTCAGTATATTCAGTTCCTCTTCTCTGCTTGGATATTCAAGATAATATCTGAACAGAAAGCGATCCATAAGAGCCTCGGCAAGTGGAAATGTTCCTTCCTGCTCTATAGGGTTCTGAGTAGCTATCACGAAAAATGGCTTCGGTAGAGGGTGCGTCTCTCCACCTATTGTAACCTGTGTCTCCTCCATCGCCTCCAACAGAGCAGACTGCACCTTTGGTGGCGTCCTGTTGATCTCATCAGCCAACACCACATTGGCGAATATTGGGCCTTCCTTGAATTCCATTTTTCTTGATTCTATGTTAAACATTATTGTGCCCGTCACGTCTGATGGAAGCATATCCGGTGTGAACTGGATCCTCCTGAACTTCATCTTGGTGTGCCTTGCAAATTCGTTGGCGAGCATGGTCTTTGCTAGACCAGGCACCCCTTCCATGAGCATATGATTGCCTGTCAGTAAGGCTATGAACATGAAACGCACTATTCGTCTGGATCCTATCACGCGTTTCCCTATACTTTCCTCGATACTTATGACCGTATTTCTCAGATTTTCAAGATCTTCCGCCGCTTCCATAATCCTCACCAAGTATTAGCTTATCAAATTTCATTCTGGCAAGCTGATCATATATCCTCGATATCTCAGAAAATATACGCTCCCTCTCCTCTCTTGCCCTCTTTCTCCTTCTTCTGCTGGGGGAGTTTAGCATTTCAGTGTATTTTCTGTACTGTTTTATGTAATATCTGTACTGTTCGATCATATCCTTGACCGATTCAAAATCCTTAGAGACCTTGTTCATGTAATAATCAATGTCATTATCTCTGACATGTGGATATTCCTGATTTATATAATTATCTGGAACGTCGAACTGCTCCTTTTTCTGACTGTCTGTTGGATAATCATCCGGAACTCCACGTTTTGAATAATGTTTCACGACAAACACCATTATGAAAAGCATCACGGCAGGGATAAGAAAACGGAATATGACCAGCGGATAGGCTATTATGTTAGAAAACATGGTACTAAGTATTGACATTCGTGTCCTCACCTCTAAAATACAGCTTGGTTATATCCATATAGTTATATATCCCGGTCAGGCGATCGATGATATCCCCACTATCCTCTATCGCAGAATCAGAATATTTGGCCCGTTCGTAATAGAGAAGATAGAACTCGGTAAGCTTGACAAAACATGCGAGCTTAGGATCGGTTGATGTTAGATCGATGCTAGAAATGCGATCCACTATGAATTTACCGTCAACAATGGCTTCCTCAGGAAGATCTATTCCGAGACCTTTCAGCGTTTCGACTATGAAGGATCTTTCGCCATTCTGCCCGAGCGCCTGAATACCAAAATATCTGATATAGTCGTTTTTTACCTCAGAATATGCCAATATTATCGCATCCTTTACATTTCCTTCTGTTATGTTCTTCCTGGCGGATACTATGGTCGGAACATCCCCCACAGTTTTTACCTTTATGACGGTTTTCACCTCTTCCTTGACCCTTTTACGCCCAAAGTTAAAAAGGGATTTCTTCTGCTTCTTCTGAGGTTCAGAATTGAAATCTATCTTTGCCTGCTTATCATCATCTGCCAATCAGATCACCTCTATGCTGGTTTGATATTCCTGTATTGTACCATTTATATATTGCCTGTAATACTTGGTGAAATCAGCCGCAGGATAACGTATTATAACGACTATCTCAGATGAGAGATTTATGTAAATATTTCCGATAGTAACATTATCCGAATTTATTGGCTCTGTTACGTTAGGCATGCCGCTCGTTTCAATGTCCATGGTGGTATTGTTTATTGATACATTGAAACCTATAAATGTTATATTGTGTATGTATCCGGTTACGAAAGCATTCTGGCTTCCAGTTATGTTAAATTGATTAATGATAGTAAAATTATCTATCAACCCATATACAGACTGGGATTTGAAACTTTTAACTTCATTCGTAACATTGAATACAACTATTCTCGTTGTAAACGTTGAATTCAGATTCACAGCCGTGGAATTGACAGGATTCACATTTGAAACTTTAAGGAAGGCTTTGAATTCATATGTACCGGCGGTCAACAGGTAGGCAACTTCAGTCTTGACCGTTCTGCCAGTATAGTTCACAGAGGGCGAGACGCCTGATCCTGAGATAATCGAGAAATACCATGAGGTTACTGACTCGTTTTCCACAACGATCAAGTACGGTTTCAGATTGGATGAAATGCTAATATTCGAAGAAAGCTGAGTATAGTTGTGGAACGGCAGGAACGATGCATTGCTGTAGGTGAAACTGTAATTGGATCTTGGCAGAGTATAATTCACATACAGTCTGCTGCCATTATCTGCAAGAGATGGTTTTATTTCGAAGCTGCCCCCGTTCATAATTATACTTGCTTCGGGTATTCTCTGACCGGTCAGATTGAAGAACCTCGAGTAGTTGTATAGATCAAATGAAAGCCTGTATAGCGTTCTGTTTATCAGATTTACGTTTTCATGCGTATCTGCAGTGAGGTTTACGCTAAGGTTCCCTTTGTAATCAAGGAAATAAAACCTCATGTGATAATAACCCGAATAATACAGAGTCAGATTATCTGTACCAGCTGCGCTCGTATTCCCAAGGTATCTGTATTCCTTCGTGTCAAATATCATGAACATCTCAAATTCTGAATTATCTACTGTTCTACCATTTTCAACGAATGTTAGGTTCAGGTATAGCATCTTTACACCGCTTATGGACGATGCATTCAGGCTTGGGCTGTATGATATAGGTACGGAAAGAGATGTGGATTGCGATATTCCCACTCCAAGAGATGCTGCAGGAGTCAGATTTTTGTTGATGACCGTATTGCTTGATATACTTTCGTTAAATTCTTCTGTGATATATCCAGGCGAACTGATACTAAATGTGTAATTCCCCTGCATGAGTGAAATATTACCGGATCCATCGAAGGAAAGGTTAGCTACAGGAACACCGCCTGAGTATACTGTAATGTTATAGGGAATTGGACCTGTGTAATTCCCAATGTTGAACCTAACGTTATCGGAGGATCCGGGAAGGGGAACAAAGACAAGATTATGAACCGTGATGGCTTTCAATATCGCCACTGAAAAATTATCAGGGTAGAATCCCGGTGCGTATGCGGTGAAATTGTAATACCCTTCCGACAGGAGCGTTATATTATAATAGCCGAGACTGTTCGTTCTGTTTATGATGTAAAAACCTGTTCCCTGAACTGATATTGTGAAATTTATGTAATGATTCGTTATGGGAATGATAAGACCGCTGTCGTTGTAATATGCTAGGCCTCTTAATACGTAAATTCCGCTGGAATTTGCTATTATGCTTGACTGGTTCATGTGCGATATTAAGGACGACTGCTTACCACCAAGTATGGGATCAGCTGCAGGCAATGTTATGTTTACGTTGCTGACGTTTGATGTCACCATCAAGGTAGCATTTCCATATCCATATCCTGGTGCCGTGGCGAGTAAAAGGACAGGACCTGCGCTGACGTTTATGGTGTAAAATCCAGTTGCATTGGCGTAAACGTAGGCACCTTCATATATAACCTGGGCGCCACCCACGTTATTGCCTTCAATGTTCTTAACAAAACCAGAAACAACTATGTCTCTGATTCCAGATGTATGCAGCGTTATGTTCTGGAACAGGTTTTTTCCGTTTACGGTGATCATCTCTGGTGTTACGTTAACCGCAAAACCCGGTTTCGAAACGGTCACAATATATGTACCATTATAGAGGCTAGTTTCATAGCTTCCTACGGAATTGGATTGAGCCTCAACGCTCTTTCCATGCGTGAAGAACACGGACACATATGGTATCTGTGTACCGTTAAAGATCGTGAATCCATGTACATAATATTTTTCAGATGGCCTGAAACTAAGATTTAGCCAGACGGTTCCTGATGTTATAAAATTGAAGTAATGATAGACTGTGTTGTATCCATAGACGAAAAATGCCAGGTTGGCCCTTCCTGTTTTCAGTATGCCTATCCGGTAATATCCATTGGATGAAACGCTGTAATACGTGGAATATGGGCCAGCAGCCACAGTCAGGAGCGTATCTGAAATCTTGGCACCGGAGGTACCGTTTGAGATATAACCCTCTATCCATATGGTTCCATTTCCAGTAGGTATGAAGTAGGATGAGTTCAGACCCACGGAATACTTGTTAATGCTTTGATTCATGAATATTATCTGTTCCTTTGGTAATTTGTTTGTCTTCATGTGTATTGGATTGCCCGTAGGATAACCTACATTTGCAAAGGCAAATATTGACGAAAAGATAATAATACCCAATACGACCAATGCTAGATATTTAGGAGACAATGTAAAACTACCGCAATACCATATTTAAATTTTTCTACGATGTTATCGTTTCCTGAACAGATTATCCTGTGTTCGATCCAAAGGTAACATCGATCCGTTTAAGTAGGAAATGAATCGCTATAGCCAGGTATCCATACCCAGCCCACGAAGGATGGAAGGATGGACGGAGGAGATTTCGCGAAAGTGCCATTAATACAATATTTCAGAGCGAATAGCCCGTGCTCTAATCAGCTTTATTCTACGAATTATCACGGAATACAGCGTCATCTTACCTTAACTGCCACACCCTTCTTCAATTCGATCATTGCCCTTGCCGGCATCTTTGCTATGCCGACGCCGCGGATCTCACCATTATGGACAAGCACAACCTCGTCTTCCTGCCTGATGTCCTCAGTGGCGTCAACAACCCCCATGGCGTAGACGTTTGAAGTGGGTTTGAAGTCATCTATCTCCACAAGGAATTTTCCATTGTTAAGAAACATATCTGCTGAGGCCTTATTTATGGTGAACTTTCCCATCTTTTCATTGTATACAAACAGAATTTTCCCATCCTTTACTAGCATATCCTGATTGTAATTTCTCCTTATAGTGTATCCGGATATCAATGGCATCAGCCAATCCCCAAACTGGTATTTAAGTATGGAATTATATTTGACAATTTTCTGATTTACTGATTTCCCAGAATTTGCCTCTCTCTTCAATATATCATTTAGTTTCGACAGATTTGCAGATTTGAACTCTATGACTTCATATGGATATGGTATGGCTTCGGTGATAAATTCCAGATCATCAGGAATGAAGGCTATTACCTTTCTGTATCTGTTTCGATCCATATAGCTCCGCATCATGCGCTTCATCATGACCTTTTCATCCTCATACCAGAGCCCAATCACAGGTATATCGTAAAACCTTGGAGGGTACGTTTCTTCCAGCTCCCTTGGTACTATACCAAGAGGTGATGTAACTATTATTTCATGAATATATTTTCTCAGATCACCTATGGCTCCGATCACCTTCTGATGGCTTCTGGAATAAGAATAGGGCTTCTTTGCAGAGCATGGAAGTATAAGCGCCACGTCCAGATCGGGCTTCATGTATGAATTGCTTATATAGTTGCGGTACCTTATCAGGTCTGGCCTGTACAGATCCTCTATGGTGTTCGCCTTTATGTAAGGGGTACGCGCAGGAAATACGCTCTCGAATTCCTGATAATATGAATAATCGGCTATGCGCACTATCTCTGCAGCCTTGCTGGATACGACGGTTTTTTCGACAATTTCTCTCAGCGTACCGTCTGCTATTGAACTGCGTATGTCCTGGATGATCTCAGAGATGAACACATTATTCTCAGCTGAAACGTCATGATCCGTTCGATCTATTCCAAATGGAGTGAATCTATAGCCCATCTTACCCTGCATCTCCAGGACTGAATCATCGAAAAACGATACACCAAGGTAAACCAGCGCGGGTATCGAAAACGGATCACTCAATCCTGAGATAAATATCAGCTTGGAAAAGCCGTATTTCGAATGTATGTCCATGATCAGCCTTACAAGATCCTTCGGCTTCCTTACAAGTTCCATACCATTGGGTATTATGATGAGATTTTCAGTCTCCAGCAATTCCTGTTTTATCTTTGCTGGATAGAGTATCTGCCTCGGTATTCTTTCTCCAAGAATTTCTATATATTTCTCATCATAATTTATATCAGAGGCTGTTCTGAGTACTGCCGGAAAAACTACATCGCCAATTTTTCCGTATCTGGAATAACCGAATATGGCCTGATCCTCAATCATTTATTTACGATATTTTGACAGGATTATTTAAAGTTCGTATCACAAAAAGTACTACCCATCTATTTGGCCTTTCATTGAATATTTTTATAGATTAGGAAAACGCGGGGAGTGGGATTCGAACCCACGCTCTCATAAGAGAAACAGCTTAGCAGGCTGCCGCCTTACCTCTGGGCCATCCCCGCCCACAATCTCACTGGCTGAACCTCTCCTGAAGGTCGTTGGCTATCTGCTCCAGCATCTCTTCGAAGTCCTCGTTCTCAAAGGTGAATATTTCTCCGCTCGGTAGAATTATTTTCGCATAATATATATCGCCATCCTTAGATACCTCAACCTGAGCCAGTTCCTCTGTCATACCTATCAAGCCTTAAATGATTTGCCTATATTATACTTTTACGCAATTGTCCTCTGGCGTTCGAAACGATAATGATCGCGTTTATATCCCGATGTATATATACGATTGGATGAGATCCAAGGCCTATCTTATTCCGAGTAGCTTAGCCGATCAGGCCATAAGGGATCTTATGGCATCTGGTAGGATCAGGAAGGATCTGAAGATCCGCAAGATCGGGGATTATGTTGCGGTTCCAATATTCGATGAGGATACCTCATACAATTTCGAATCAAAGTATCTGGACTTTGAAAGCAGAAAGTACGCCAATGTGAAAGATATGATAAGGGATATCCTTTCTAGGGAGTATAGATACACAGGGTATATACCTGAAAAATGGGTGAGGTATGGAAACAGCCTCTTCCTTACCAGACCCGTTGGAGAATGTGTCTTTGAAGTTATGAAGCGTGTTCTAGGTATAGATTCGATATACGTCTATCATGGAATCACCTCGGCAGAAAGGATACCGGTTGTTGAATTTCTATACAGAAAGAGAGGCGAAGTTCTTCATATAGAAAATGGCATAAGGTATCTCTTCGATCCGGAGAAGGTTATGTTCTCTCCTGGAAACACCAACGAAAGAACGAGGATGCGCCTTCTGAAATTCCAGGATGAAAACGTGCTTGACATGTTCTGTGGCATAGGTTATTTCACTCTGCCCATTGCAAAATATGGCCAGCCGGAAAAAGTGTATGCCTGTGACATAAATCCATCGGCAGTTCATTATCTGGAGGAGAATGCTAGAATTAACCGTGTGGAAGAGAAAATAATACCGATCATCGGAGATTCAAGAGTCTCATGTCCCAAGGGCCCATTTGATTCCATAATCATGGGTAATTTCAAATCTCTGATGTTTTTACCCGCAGCACTCAAGCGATCGAAGGAAAACACAAGAATAATACTCCACCATCTTGTATCCCAGGAAAATCTTAGCAGATATAGATACGATATAATGCACTACACATCCACGATAGGCTATCTTTCATCGGTGGAGGAGTCCCATATTGTAAAGTCGTACGCACCTAAGATGTTCCATGTTTCAACCACGCTGAGGATACTCCGGATATGAATTGCGCAAAAATAAGAGGGAAAACGCCCCATAAGATATCAACAACCACATCATCTAAAAGAGATTAACACAAAAATAGATTTTGTCCACCGAACCGTCTTTCATCGATCCGGTATAGAATCTAGTGAGTTAACTGAATTTCAATTCCCTCTCCTGATTATTTTGGTACTATTCTTACAACGTTGCTTCCTCTAACCACCACAGTACCAAGTTTCCTTGACACGTTCTCGCTGCTTTCGTCCACATCATCCAGTACCATATTCATGTACTCGTCAAATCCTGTGAGCACACCTTCAAGTACACGGTTATCCTTCAACAGCAAAGAAACCCTTTTGTTCACGCTTTCCTCAAGCATTTTCATTGGCATCATCAAGATCATTTCACCCCTCAATTGTATTCATCATCATCAAAGTTATCTTCGCGGCTCATTATGACCTGTATCAGACCACGGAGTACCTCTTTAACATCATCCAGTTCCTTTCTCATATTTTTAACTTCCTTGTTGAGTGCCTCAACATCCTTTGCCTTATCATTACCTGCGTATTTCATCATCAAAACCCCCTTAATTTTGCCTGCGGGCCTCACTATGGCTGTTGCCATGGGTTATCCTGTTTTCGTAATTGAATATATCTACATTGCCATAATCATCCGCTATCTTGCGTATCTCCGTGCGCTGACAGTTCTCACAGTACAGAGTTATATTCTTCTTCACGAGAGGTTGCCTGCATCTGGAACATACCGCACTTATAACTCCATAATGGTTGCCATTTATAGATATTTCCGGCATATCTCCAGTCCTCACCACATAACCTCTTATCAGGTCTCCCACAGAGATGAAATCGGACTGTGGTCTCTTGGACATTCCAAAAGAAAGCTGCATCTCTTCATCAACTTCCTTCAGGCCTGTTCCTCTCTGGAAGACTCCAACAACCCTGACTATGTATCTGTGCGAATCGTTCTTTATTACCTGCCCATACACAATATCGCCCTTTTTCAACGTGAACTCCTTTTTTTCGGTATCCACTGATATCATGAGATTTATATCATCCCTGATTATATTCCCGAATTTTGTTGCTACTATCTCACCGTTCTTTTCCTCAGTATTGCGTCCTGGCAGGTATTCCTCCGTAGTGGCTATTATGTCCCCAGGAAAAGCAACTTTCTTTTCTCCTTCCATGGATATTCCTTTGTATACTTTGGCCTATGCGGCTATATCGACATATGATCATACATATTTAAGTTTTTTTCCACTGAAAACGTAAGTATTCGCTCATTATATAACCGTTCACCATGCACCTGTATGGAGGTTAACCAGTTATATGGGGCCCATAATTCAATTTCATGATAATCCTTTCACTCTCAATAAAAGTTATATTATTTTTTAGCATATCCTGAATATTATGGTAAGCAGAATAAAAGTTGTTAACGACCCTGGTGAACTGGTATCCATATTTCATGCTGCTGATAGTGAGGTCAAGAGAAAATTGCTTCTGGATCTATCCACCGGATGGATAACACTGCCTGTGATAGAACAGAAATATGGAAAGGAGGGGAGAAAGGCCCTTCTATACCTGGACAAGATCAAGATGATAGAGACGCAGTGGATCACTGGGCAAAATGGACCTGAAAAAGCCTACCATACATATTACACAAATGTTCAGATAAACATAATGGGTTCGTTAAGCGAGCTCTCAGACATCATATATGCCGCAACGCTTTCAGATGAACAGCTCGGGGAATATGAGGAGAAGATAAGATCCATGATGAAAAATGGTGAAGGTGTGTTTCTTGGCGATGTTTCGGATGCTCTCGGCATCTCGCAGACGCTCATAAGGGGCATAGTCAAGAGATCGAGCATCCTTGAGATAAAAGGATATAAAATAGAGTTGGTTTCTGGTGCTGAATGATCACCGTACTCAGGATAAACCACAGACCATTCCGGGATAAGAGAATAACAACGCATGTGGCGTTGACCGCAAGGGCCTTCGGTGCCTCCTCAATACTGGTCGATGAGAAAGACGAGACGCTGGAAAACACTATAAATGAGGTTGTTAAAAATTTCGGAGGAAATTTCTCCATAAAGACAGGATGCAACTGGCTATCAGAGTTTAAGAATTTCAATGGAATTAGAGTGCATCTGACCATGTATGGGCGGAGGATTTCCGATGTGATGGATGAGATCAGGCTAAGCGGCAAAGATCTTATGGTACTCGTAGGATCAGAAAAGGTTCCCATGGATGCCTATGAGATAGCCGATTACAATGTCTCGGTAACAAATCAACCCATAAGTGAGGTTTCCGCCCTCGCTATATTCCTGGATCGCTATTATCAGGGCGCTGAACTCAAGAAAGAATTTATAGGGAGGATAAATGTGCAACCGACCGATAGGGGGAAGATAGTCAAACTCATCCCGGATGAACAGGAGTGCATGGATCTCCTGAAAAAATATGGGGCCAGCGAGAAGCTTATAGAACATGTGAAAGCCGTAAAGGAACTCGCGGTGAAGATAGCCGAACGCTGCAGTGCAGATCAGCGTATCGTGGTCGCTGGATCTCTTCTTCATGATATAGGCCGTACAAGAACCAATGGTGTGGATCATGCAGTGGTCGGTGCTGAGATACTCAGATCCGAGAATGTGCATGAAAGCATTGTTCAGGTCGTGGAAAGACACATCGGTGCCGGAATATCCAGGGAAGATGCTGTTAAACTTGGGCTCCCGCCTAAGGATTATACTCCTGAGTCCCTGGAGGAGATGATCGTTGCGCACGCCGACAATCTCTTTGCAGGAAACAGAAGATTGAAGGTCAAGGATGTTATTGAAATCTATCGGAAAAAAGGACTGAATGATGCTGCTGAGAAAATAGGTGATCTGCACAGAAAGCTCAGCGCCATCGTCGGCATGGACATAGACGATATTCAATGAAAAGTACATCATGACGCACTACGCATTCAAATTCGGTTATGAGGGTCAGTATTTTACAGGGTTCCAGAGAGGCAATGGTGAACACAGCATAGAGGATGCAATAATATACGTCCTCCGAGAAAATGACTTCGAATATGATATAAGAACTGCAGCAAGGACCGATCGCTACGTCTCGGCAGTTTCCAATGTTTTCACTCTAGAAACAGCGAGGGATCCCGATTCAGTGGCCAATCTTATAAACTCAAAGGAAAAACACATCTTTGTGCATTCATATGCTATTGTTGCAGATAGCTTTAATCCAAGACACTGCACATACAAGATATACAGATATTATATCTTCGATGATATAGACTGCCTGGCTATGGAAAATGTTATCAGGAAATTCATAGGGACTCATGATTTTCGCAGTTTCGCAAGGGTAGACAGCAGAAGGACGATGAGAACGATACTCGATGCAAAATGTGTTGAAGAGGATAATCGCCAGTATCTTGAGTTTAAGGCCAGAAGTTTTCTCTGGAATCAGGTCAGAACCATGGTCGCATTTGCACAGGATAATGCTGAAACCGGAATTGATCCGTTTTCAATAGAGGGCAGATATCCTAGAGTTGCAAGACCGAATAATCTGATACTCTGGGAAATATATTACGAAGGGCTGGAATTCAAAGGCGTAAGAAGGATGCCGAAGAAGATGCACGAACTCTATGAAGACAGCAACATAGACGCCATGCTGCTTGAAAACTTGATCCGGAAATTTGATCACGGCATCTAGACTGATACAGTTTTATTAAGCCTATACATTTCCCTATCCAGATGGATTACAGGCCCAAAGCTTATAGCATAATATTTGCCAGATCCCTTTACGCACTTAACTGGTTTGACATTGCACCAGCGCTGAAATACATATCAGCAGATCTGCACATGAATGTCATACAGATAGGGTTGGCCACCACGTCATTCTATATAGGCCTGGCTCTTTTCCAGCTTGTGGGCGGATCTCTGGCGCATCGTATCGGGAATCTGGTCGTATCGGTAACTGGTCTTGGGATACTTGGCACATTCGGCATATTTTCTGGACTCTCCACAAACTTCGTTGAACTGTCTGTGTCCAGATTCATGGCTGGAGCCGGATCGGCCCTGTTCTTTTCGCCTGCACTTGGTATAATATCGGATATAGTACCGGTTGAAAGATACGGATCCTATGTGAGCGTTTACAATGGAGCGTTCAGTTTCGGAGCCGGTACGGGCATATTTGCCTTTGGTTACCTCGACACGATCACCGGCTGGCGTCTGTCCCTCGTCATTGGCGGTCTGCTTCTCATTCTAGCGGATCTTGCTCTGTTCATACTGATGAGGAGAGAAAATCTGAAGAAGAGAAGGCCGATGAGCGATCTCATAGCTGCCGTGAAAAAACCTGCCCTCTGGATTCTTCCAGTTGTTACCGTTGGAAGTGCGATTTCCGAAACAATAATGGGACAGCTCTTTGTCTATTATCTAGAAGAGTACAGGCATTTCTCAGCGATAATTGCGTCCCTTGCTGGTTCGTTCTTCCTCTTTGTTGGGCTGCCTGGAGGTTTTATCTCTGCATTTATAATACGCAGGTACAGCAGGAAGGTGCAGGTGACGTCACTCTTCGTCCTGATGTCTCTCATATTCTTCTTTGTGCCCTTTGAGAGAAATCTGGCGGAGATATTGATCACACTTTTTGCATTCAGCGTACTTTCCATCTATGGATTTTCATATCTCTATATGGAGGCCAGCAACATAAACAGATCAGCCGTTTCCTTCTCGCTCTCAGTTGTGAATTTTGTTCAGATGATGATAAGCTCTGCTGTACCGTATCTGTATACATATGCAATATACAGCGTATCCGTGAATACTGGATGGTATCTCCTTGGCGTAATTTCCCTTGTGCCTGCCCTCTTCATCGTAAAAATAAAGTGAACCATCTTAAGGCGATCATGAAAATGGTAAATAAAGTGCCATTACGGTTAAACGGTCGGAGCTTCAGGCCGAAAAAATGACCAGATGGCCTGTATGATGCCCAAAATGATCAAAAAAATTATGATACGAGAACGTCTTCGAGTACGTCTCTGTCCATAAGTATATGCGAGATCAGACAGAATTCATCTGGCTTGTGGGCGTTCTCCTCTATCGTCGTGAACCACACCACTGCTGGCATGCCAAGCCTCCTGAAAAATGCGGCGCATGTTCCTCCGCCGATGCCTATGGCCCTGGGTTCCTTTCCCCTCTTCTTCTTTATTGATTCCTTCAGTCTCGTCACAACTTCTGAATCTTCCGGAGTCTTCGCCGGTGCTTGTTCCTTCTGTATGAGTTCGTAAGTTATTCTGGCCTTGCTCTCCTTCTGAAAACTGCTTATGGCGCCATCTATCGTTTTCAGAACGTCATCAAGATTGTACTCCGGCAGGACTCTGCAGTCAAAGTAAAAGACGTCTGTTCCAGGTATTGTATTGACGTTGTCCACATTCTTTTCATGTTTGGTGGGCTCAAAGGTAGAATATGGAACGTTGAAGAGATCGTCCCTTGCCGTGTATTTCTCATGAAGTATCTTATCGAGATCAAGCATGAATCTGGCACCTTCCCTGAAGGCGTTTATGGCGTTTACAGGCATGCTCGCATGCCACTGCTTGCCCATCACGCTGAATTTTACCCAGAGGATGCTCTTCTCCGCCACCTCTATTGTCATACCATCCTCGCTTCCAGCGTCCGGCACTATTATAAGATCGGATTTGCCGAATATATTCTTGTCAAGAAGGTACTGTATTCCGTATTTGCTTCCCATCTCCTCATCAGCAACAAAAGCCACACCGAAGCCTATTTTGGACTTCAGATTCTTGACTTTCATATCTCTGAGGATAAGGAGCGCAGTGAACACAGCCTGACCATCATCCTCAGTTCCCCTTCCATACATCCTGTCTCCATCCACTGTCACGTCGAATGGCGGTTTTGTCCACAGTCCAGGATCGCCAACAGGAACAGTATCTATGTGAGCTACAAGCCAGAGCGTTTTCTGTGCATTTCCTGTCCTCAGGACTATGTTTGACCTGATCTTTCCGTATTCATCCGTGGTATCATATCTCTTGTAATCACTATAACCAAGCTCTTTCAATATCTTTTCCAATTCGTCTGCCCTGTTCTTTTCTCCTTCTCCACCGGAGGCTGGGGATATGGCCGGTATCCTTATAATTCTCCTAGCAACCTCAATTACAAAATCCCTATCTGGCATAGAAATGAGATCCATGTCGGAGTATATCGCTAACACGTTAAAATTTTCCCTGTCTTATCCGCATCGCATGGATCTGATATGTTTGACATATGCATCGCCACAGTGCCATTCAATCTGAAGAAGATGAACAATATGCATAGCAGCGATGTTGCCTGTCTGCATTGTTATAACCGTAATAGAATATATATCATGAGATGCATCGTAATGAATCGAAGAAACATACCGATGAGAAGCCCTGCCACCGGCAAAGATTTAACATAGTATAAGTTGCCCTAATGATGTTCCACAGACCAGAGTATGCATATATATACAGAGGCATAACAGTTATGGTCGCCTTCACAATAATGGTAGATATTCTGCAATCTCTGGTGCATATATATTTACCTCTTTCCAGCCTCAATTTCATAGTATTTTACATAAATACCTTTTCCCTGGGGATACTGTTTGCTCTCCTCATTACATATGGGTTTCTTGAGGGATCTACATCCATAAAAATATCTGCCATCTTTCTTCTGGCCTATTTTATAATGGACTATTCCAGGCCGCTGATCGTGCCTCATGCGGACGTAAGTTTTTCGGCTCTTTATGGTTTTTTACTGCTCTTTCTGCCCATAACCTCCAGAACACTTGCTCTGTTCTATTATCCGAATATGCTAACAAGATTTCTCACGCTAATATTCTTCATAGCTGGTACGGCATCCGCACTGATAACCTTTCATGGACTCATATATATCCACCATCCTATGAAGCACATCCAATTCGAACTCCTGATGATGTATCTTATATTATCGCTCCTGTCATCTATTATGATATTTTGGTATGCGAAAAAGCATGCCCAGCATCAGTATGAGCCTGTGCAATGATTTTTCGTTTCAGGCCTTTATATCATCCTTCAACATCTGGATTAGTTTTCTCATATCGTAGCCCAGTGGTATCTCACCATTGATGCCTCTGTTGCCTATCACGAAGGCCTTGGAAGAATTCTCATGGATCTTTCCGTTTTCCATCTGATCTCCGATCGATACAGTCTCATTCCTTGATATTTGAAGCCTCATCTGAAGATTCTGTACTGCTATGTCTTTGTGCTCAGGTATGACTTGTATCCTACCATACGGTTCAACGAAGCCATGTTCATCTGTGCCTATGACGTTTGATATGTTGTAGTCCAATTTCATACTCTCGCTCAGTATATCAAAAAGCCAGGATATACCTCCAGAAACAACAGCAGTTATCACACCTGAATTCCTGAGCGTTTCTATAACTTCCATAACGCCTTCCCTGATCCTTATTTCACGTAGGATTTCCTTGATGTCATTCTTCGTCAATCTCGGATGCATCCTCAGCCATGCCATAACATCGCTTCTGAAAAACTCATCGTATGTAATGAAACCATTTTTATAAAGTCTGAAATTTCTGTGGTTGTCTGTTCGCAGGCGTCGATGAACATATTCCCAGCTGCTAGGCTCCTCCGTCAACGTGCCATCCATATCAAAAATGGCCAGTCTTATCATCTGCCCTATCCTTCAATAAGATCTGGAAAAGACGGCCAATTTACCTTCCTTACCGCACACCACACATTTGCCGGTCTCCTTTGCGTCAACCATGAACCCGAGTGCGGATTTCTCTGTCTTCGCTTCTATGCTGTCTGAACATTCCTTAGAACCACACCAGAACGCTGTTATAAGACCGTCCCTATTGAATTCTTCAATACTGGAGGCCTTAAACACATGCTCATTGAACTGCCTTTTCGCATCGTCCATCATCTTCTCTCTTATCCTTATGAGCGTGTCCGGTATCTCGTATATGAGTTTCGATCTGTCTATTGTTATCTTACCAGGAATGTTCCGCATGGATAATGTGACAGTCTTATTTTTGACCTCTCTCTCCCCTATCTCTATCCTGAGGGGGACTCCTCTCATCTCCCAGTCATTGAATTTATAACCCGGGGTGAAGTTTTCTCTATCGTCAACCTTCACACGAACGTTTATGCTGTTCAGGGTGTTCTCAATATCCCTGGCATATTCCATTACTCCATCACCGGGGATCGGAACTATTATTACCTGTATAGGCGCCACGTCAGGCGGAAGTATGAGACCTTTATCATCTCCATGTATGCCTATGATGGCGGCCAGCAACCTCTCGCTCATACCATAGGTTGTCTGATGAGCATAATCGAATGTTCCGTCTTCCTTGAGATATTTTATGTCATAGTTCTTCGAAAAGTTTGTGCCGTACTGGTGTATCGTACCTATCTGCAGCGATCTGCCTGAGGGGAGAATGGTATCAAAAGCGATGGTATACATGGCTCCTGGGAACTTATCCCAGTCTGGCCTCTGATCATAGAAGTACGGGAGACAAAGCTGGGCGGATATTTCCCTCCATATCTCCTTGTACTGATCCATCTGCGCTTCAGCATCCTCGTAGGTCGCATGGGCAGTATGAGCCTCAAAGAAGTGTATTTCCCTTATCCTTATGAAGGAACGCGTATGCTTGGTCTCATACCTGTAGACGCTGACTATCTGGTATATTTTCAGCGGAAGATCAGCATGAGATCTGACCCAAAGTGAGAACATTGGATACATCGCAGATTCGCTTGTGGGACGCAACGCAAGTTCCTCCTCAAGGTTCTCCTTGCCTCCTTTGGTGACCCAGTAAATCTCATTTTCGAAACCCCTTATGTGTTCAAACTCAACCTCAAGCATGCTGCGGCCTATGAGAACTGGAAAGTTAACCTCTTGAAAATTCCTCTTATCCACCGCCTTTCTAACTATTGAATCGATCAGACTCATTATTTTCCAGCCATAGGGAAGCCACACATTCATTCCCTTCACTGGGTACCTTTTATCGCTAAGTCCCGCAAGTGTGATTATCTCGTTATACCATTCGCTGAAGTTATCCTTCTTGTTCTCCATTTTGCTTAGAATTTAAGAACGATATTTAAATTTCTTTGTCTCTTCATATTGTGTTTCCGCAATCATTTCTCCATCCTAAATTCTTCTATGACTGCACCAGGCCCAAATTTTACATAGAAACCCAGGGAATTCTTTTCGTTCTTTATAACGACATGTCTTCCGTCTCGATAATTTCCATTTATTCTTAGTTCATCTATTTTATTAATTGGAGTATTCTGCAATGCCTTCTCGATCATGTTTCTGAACTCGGCAGCACATATGTCGCAGCAGAAGAACAGATCCTCACCGAGTATCTCCTCGTGATGATCGCCCCATGTTGCTCCGCAAAGCGCACAACCGGTGGCCTTGCTACCGGCCCTGGCTCCGTTGACGATTATATTCAAATCATTCACCCCAAGCGGCTTCAAGCATTCTTGATCTTCTCAGCCTCGCGTTTAAATATAAATAAAAAGCGTCCATCGAACGGATCATTATTGATCTTGTTGTAAGATCGTCCATGGTCTCCGATTCCACTATCTTCAAAGCTTTTCCAGCATGATCCACGTCCGCTTTATAACCTTCCATCAGAAAATCCCGTACTTCCTGTGGATATTCTGAACTATTGAGTATGCCTGGATCGAAGTAATGCATCTTGGCACCATCATCCACAAGTGTCCTGTCGGCAACAAGTTCAAGCACATGCATTGCACCCATAGTATCCACCCAGGAATAGTGACTGGATATACTATACCAAACCTCAATTGCCTTCGAGGTCTCCGGTAACGGTGTGTATTCCATTATACGTTTTCTTGTCATGCCAAGAGCCTCACCCATCCTGATGAGCAGATCGAGATGCGATGGTCTTCCGTTGAAGCCTATGTATTCCGTCGCCACGTTCTCAATCTCATAATTGAATACTTCTTCTGAAGTTGTGGAATGTATAACGGATGAAAGAGTCCTGATCCAGTTTCTGAGGAAAAATCTGTGTTCAATAACGTATCCTAGCAATACTGGAATGCTTGGCTTCTGCATTGCCTGTATGAATGGATGCGGATCTGTGTAGAATTTTCTAATGAATGCGAGTCTCGCCCATTTCGCCAAGGATACTTGCGGAGAGAATACCATATCGAAGGCTTCTTCCAAATCAGAATAATCTATATACTTACCTCCCAGCTCGGCATAGATCCATGAGGTGTGGTTTGCATCACCCCTGATTGACATATTTCCGAAATGAACGCCGAGATCATGAAGCGTCTGCACTTTATCCTCACATACTGGACAGATCATAGTGTACATATACTTAAAGTCTATTTAAATTTAAATAGATTTAGAATGATATATATTTTAGAATAATGATTGCTATAATCATGCATTGAACAAATTGAGTGCGAGAACACTGCACCTATTGACCTTGAAAAATGATAAAATTTATGCCCTTCATTAAGATCTGCTTCCGCTGATCCTGAGGGTGAATGTATCTGCAGAGGTTGCCGAGTCAGGTCAAAGGCGGCAGACTCAAGATCTGCCTCCGTAGGGATTCGCCGGTTCGAATCCGGCCCTCTGCATCTTGGAAGTGAGGAAATGCTATCAGAACTTTTCATAGATGATCGGGATTGCGATCCATTTCTGAAAACCATTTCCCCAGATAATTATGGCAACATAAAGATGGAATGCAACAGCGAGAGAATAAAAATAGCTATAAATGAAGATAAATATGGTACGGTATTCACATTATTGGATGATATACTGAGAAATTATGAGGTTTTCAAAAAAATAAGGGATCTTATGTCACAGATCACTGTTCAACGTTGAGCTGCAGTTTTTCTGTCAGTTCCTTGTATCTGTTTCTTATGGTCACTTCGGTCACACCGGCCACCTCCGCGACCGCCCTCTGGGTTCTCCGTTCTCCAGTCATGAGTGATGCTATGTAGATCGCAGCAGCTGCCACACCTGTCGGACCCTTACCGGACGTCAAACCGGCATTTTCAGCGGTTCTCAGTATCTCAAGTGCCTTGTTCCTGGTATCCATGGACAGCTTCAGCTTGGAGCAGAATCTGCTGATGTAGTCCTCAGCCTTTGAAGGCATTATGTTTAACTTCAAGTATCTGCTCATGATCCTGTATGTCCTGCCTATCTCCTTCTTCTTGACTCTGGTTACGGACGCTATCTCACCAAGAGTCCTAGGTACGTTTGTTATCCTGCATGCGGCATAAAGTGCTCCAGCGACTACGCCCTCTATGCTCCTTCCCCTGATCATGTTCTGTTTGACGGCCTTACGATAAATGACCGCCGCTGTCTCCTTCACATCATCAGGTATGCTCAGATTTGAGGCCATTCTCTCAAGTTCCTGAAGCGCCTGGGAGAGGTTTCTCTCGGCGGCGTTTGAAACCTTAATTCTCTTCTGCCATTTCCTGAGCCTGTACAGCTGCGCTCTGTTCCTGGTGGGTATAGATCTTCCGTAAGAATCCTTATTCTTCCATGATATATCTGTTGAAAGACCCTTATCATGAATGGTGTACGTCATCGGAGAGCCGGCCCTTGCTCTGCTCTCATTCTGCTCTGAATCAAATGCCCTCCATTCTGGGCCCTGATCGATGTATGCATCTTCAATGACAGCTCCACATTCACCGCAAACAAGTTCACCATGTTCATAATCTCTTATGAGGTTTGTGGAACCACATTCAGGGCATCTTTCTATCTCCTCTACCTTTTTCTTCTTCGTATTTTCAACCATCCTAAATCACCTCAATTAACATAAACAACATCTGTCTGCACGCCCTGACTGTCCAAACTAACGAGCCCATAGGGCTCATCTACAGGTCCCATTATCTTGACGAGTACCCCTATCTTCTTTCCACTGGCATCGTATATCTTAGTCTTCAGATCCAGGGGCTTATCCAGCTGAATCACCATATCTCTACCTCTGATGTTGGTTACCTTATAAGCGTGCATTCAGATTATCATATCACATCGAAGTATTTAAATATTACGAAATGTATTTAAGTTTTTTATTTCCATTATTAAAACTTTGATGTCAAAAATCGTCCACTGCATCGAAAATAACTGGATAAAGTCGACTTGCTATTTAATGATAATGAATCAATATTAATAATAGTAATCATTTAAAGATATCAGTGAACATCGTATAAATGACAATTCGATTATGGAAAAATATCTATTTAGAAGATCCTGCATAAACCATACGCCTCCTTTCGGTAACAATTCGATAATGATTTATCGCCGGTAATACTACAGGTAGGAATGTTACTAAAGATACCCACAGTGCTCAGGGGACAGGAGCTTATTGATAAGGCCTTTTCGAGGGCAAGTAGAATTGAAGAACCATATTATCCCGATAAGGTAGAAAGAATAAAGAAGGAGGTACAGGATCGGATATCGACCATTGAAAGTATAAGCGTATCCTTCCTTGATAGGCTTGTTAAAAAATTTCCATCGATAAACAACCTTCATCCATTCTATAGCAGTCTCATAGATCTGATGTTCGATATAGATCAGTATAAGATCTCACTATCGAAGATCGACCGAACGGCACAGATGATAGAACAGATAAGCGGCGATCATATAAGAAGACTCAAAGCAGTCAAAACCGTGGAGGACGCAAACAGAATAATGAGATCCTACTACGGTAGATTTGCCTCCATAGTACATGAAATAGACCAGGATCTCGTGTTTCTCGGAAAATGCAGAGATTACATGAAGAAGATACCAGACATAGATGTAAATCTGCGTACATATATAATAGCTGGTATGCCAAACGTTGGTAAGAGTTCCCTGCTGGCTGCATTGACCACAAAGAAGCCCCAGATCGCACCCTACCCATTCACAACCAAATCTGTATTGATCGGAATTGCCGAGCATGGGAATGAAAGAATACAGTTCATAGATACCCCTGGAATACTTGATCGCGATTTCAGTGAGATGAATCAGATCGAGAAAAATGCTGTTCTCGCTCTGAGGTATATTCAGGGTACGGTCATATTTCTCTTTGATTACAGCGATGAATCCCTATATTCATCGGAAATGCAGGAGCATCTCTATAGACAGATAAAGGATCATATTAATCCGAATGTTATTAGGGTTCAGACGAAAATGGACATAAGCAAAGAAAAGAAGGAAGAGATAGCCATTTCCGTCAACTCCGAGGGTGGCCTTGATCCACTCAAGAATGTCATATTCGGAGAGAGTGATGATCATGTATGAGGACGACATAAGAAGGATAGCCCTTATCAATGCGTATCAGCACGATGGAAAAGCCGATGTAAAATCAGTCATGGGAAAGGTGATGGCAGAGATAGCCGATCTGCGCCGTGATCCAAAAGCAGCAAAGGATCTCGTCACACGCATAGTTGATGAGGTCAATGCAATGAGCCCTGCCGAAATAAAGGAGATCGTGGAGAGCAGATATTCATCATCCATCAAAAAGGAAAAGAAAACGGAGGATCACAGGCTACCCGATCTTGAAGGTGTCGATGGTCCTGTTGTAATGAGGATGGCACCTTCACCCTCAGGCCCCCTTCATGTTGGACATACAAGGATGGCCATACTTAATGATGAATATGTCAAGCGCTATGGCGGCGAACTTATCCTGAGAATTGAGGACACGAACCCAAAGAATATAGATCCTGAAGCTTACCATATGATACCTGAGGATCTGCGGTGGCTGGGCGTCAATGTTACGAAGACAGTCATTCAGAGCGATCGCTTCGATCTTTACTATGAGGAAGCTAAAAAGCTCATAATGAATGGCCATATGTACATCTGCACCTGCCCCAGAGAGGAGTTCAAGAAGAAGAAATTGGAGTCAATTCCATGCAAGGATCGTGATAACCCGCCTGAAAAGAACATGGATCTGTTCGAGAAAATGCTTGACGGTACTATAAATG
Organism: Thermoplasma sp. Kam2015; assembly: GCF_003205235.1. NCBI lineage: Archaea > Methanobacteriati > Thermoplasmatota > Thermoplasmata > Thermoplasmatales > Thermoplasmataceae > Thermoplasma > Thermoplasma sp. Kam2015. The sequence goes on from NZ_QJSM01000026.1 coordinate 31,228, forward strand.
AGGGTGAGGCCGTAGCCGTCGTCAAGACGGATCTAAATCATCCAAATCCATCGGTGAGAGACTGGATCGCATTCAGAATAATAAATGCCGTTCATCCAAGGGTAGGAGACAGATACCGCGTATATCCTATGATGAGCTTCAGTGTCGCTGTAGATGATCATTACCTGGGATTGACGCATGTCCTAAGAGGAAAAGATCAGCTCACGAATACTGACAAACAGAGGTACATCTTTGAATACAACGGATGGAAGAGACCGTATTACTATCACTATGGAATGATAAAATTTCCAGGCCTGAAGCTGAAAACATCCCTGATGAAGAAGGGTATTATGAGTGGCCAGTATGATGGATGGTCAGATGTCAGGCTTGGCACAGTTCGCGCATTTGCAAGGAGAGGTTATCAGCCTGAAACTTTCAGAAGATACTGGATAAATTCGGGACTTCGAGAGATCGATGCAATATTCTCCATAGAGATATTTGATTCCATTAACAGAGAGATCGTGGATCCAAAATCATATCGTTTTTCTTTCGTCAAAAATCCCGTTAAAGTTGTGATAGATAACATGCCGAGGATAAGGTCAAAACTTCCACTGCATCCAACGCATCCTGAGTACGGGTTCAGGGAGTACGAGGTTGAAGGGACAGTGTATCTATCCGAATCCGATCTTACAAAGATGAACGAAGGAGAAAGGATCAGACTCAAGGATCTCTGCTATATCAGGAAAAAAGGCGACAGGATATTATACGATGGACTTGATATGACTGAAAAGACAAAGATAATAAACTGGTGCCCTGATGGATCTAGGGATTTCTCAGTACTGAGGCCAGATGGATCGATAGATCGCGGACTGATAGAACCCATGTCAGCGGGCTATAGAGGAATAGCACAACTAGAAAGATACGGATATGTGAATATAGCCGACAGTGACAGCGTGGCCTATTTCACTCACTCATGAACCATTTACAATGCAGATCTCAAAAACATACTGCATTCTTAATTTCATTCCGCAGACAGTAATAGGACGCATTTATCAGCAAAATAAATCTTGAACCATTCTTATTTGAAATGTTGACGTATTAGCTACCGAAAATAGTCCATTTTTTTGCCTGATCGCGTGATGTTCTTTGAATATATCATCCATTATCAGAAGAAACACGCTTGTTGAAAGCTAGTGATCATATATGCATCAGATCTGGAAATGACTTCAGTATTACTATATCTCCAATTGATTTTACATAATTGTATGGTATGGATATAGGATCACCGTTCTTCACCAGTTTGTCATTGCTATCCATTATGAATAGGCCATGAATCTGATTCTTATCAAAATCGAGCACTATATCTGTGACCTTGCCGACCCTGATGCCCTTCATTGTATAAACTTCTTTCCCGATTAGATTTGTTATCTCGAAAGTGTAACCTACTTCAGACGCTTCATCCAACATTTTACCTCTGCCATTTAACGTACTTGCAGAAAAGATAACGATGAAAATCGTATTAAATTTTGTGATCCATCCGTTCATCTTTCACGAGATGAAACCTTCCACCGTTCCTACGCGAAAAACTCTATTGCCGTAAGGCTCATCTTGAATAAAAATAGGATCCGTAATCATAACGGACGGATCGATCAGTTCATTGCTGGGAACTTTCCTTCTGTAGATCCCTGTGTGATAGGCAGATCGATATGAAATTTTTGAATATCTCATGCCCGAATTGCGTATGCTCAACTTCAGGGTGAAATTGGGTAGCGTAGATAGGCCGTGTTTTATGATAGAATCCCTGTACCTGGCAGGTGCTTGAAGATGCGGCAAGGACAAAATCATCCGGAAGCCCCATTATCTCGTCATTATGATTTTCCCATACAGTTATCTCCGATGGAAGCCCATAGAAGATGTTTTCAGATCGCATGACTGAAATCCTTGTTTTGCCGAATTCTGGATGCTTTGCCTTCACGACCGATGCACCGAAATGCAATGCAATGAACTGAGCCCCAACGCATATGCCCAATATGGGATAATTATGATCGTCTATGTATCTTCCAACGTTTCCAAGTTTATCTATTTCCTCGTCTATGTTTGGAGCTCCACCACTCAGCACAAGACCGTCGAGCCCATCAAGATCGCTGGAATCTATGTCGTTTGGGACTATCTTCGTATCCACACCAAGCTCCCTGAGCACACGCCATTCTCTGTGTGTCCACTGCCCGCCGTTGTCTACAACGTATATCTTCAACATATCTATTCTGAGATTGAAATATTCAATGCTTTGCTTATCTCCTTGTATCTATTCCTTATGGTGACCTCAGTTACTCCTGATATTCTCGCTATTTCCTTCTGTGTTCTTGGCTTACCCACTTTCACCGAAGCTATGTATATCGCAGCTGCTGCTATACCTGTTGGGCCCTTCCCCGAAGATATACCCATGGACATGGCCTGCCTTACGATATCTTCACTTATGACGATGGCCTGCTTGTCCAGATCGAGTTTATTGCAGAACTGTGATATATAAGAGAATGGTGTGGTTGGCTTCAGATTGAGATCAAGTTCCTTTGCAAGATGCCTATAGGCCTTTCCGATCTTCTTCTTGTTGACTTCTGAGGCCTTTGAGATCTCATCCAGTGTGCGCGGTATATTGACTTTCCTGCAGGCAGCATAAATTGAAGCGCACACGATACTCTCGATGCTTCTCCCCCTTATGAGGTTCTTTTCCACAGCTTTTCTGTAAATCAACGCAGCTGTTTCCTTAATGTCCTTTGGAATGCCTAGCTTTGCACCTATATCATTCAGAAGCTGAAGCGCGAGGGAAAGATTCCTCTCGGCAGCGTTGGAGACTCTGATTCTCTGGTGCCATTTTCTTACACGATATATCTGGGCTCTATTCTTATGTGGTATTCTCTTGCCATAATAATCTTTATTGGACCATGATATCTCCGTTGCCAGCCCCTTATCGTGGCTTAGGTATGTCATAGGCGATCCGGTTCTAGCTCTTCTCTCGTCCTGATCAGAATCAAAAGCCCTCCATTCTGGGCCCTGATCGATGTATGCATCTTCAATGACTGCACCACAGTCAGCACAAATAAGCTCGCCATGCTCATAGTCTCTTATCAGGTGTTCAGAATTGCATTCAGGACACCGCTTTGGTGTTTCTCCCTCAACAGTCATCTTATCACTATAACGCATCTACATCATTGGATCTATTTAAACATTTTTTATTTTTAGTTACTCCTTAATAATATACACTCATATCATTTCTATACAAATTTTTCATATTCTGCAAACAATACGATAGAAAATTAAAATAGCAATCATTTTATACCCAAAGATATAAGTACGATGGATACCCATAGATCGAAATGTATTTTAACTTTTGTTCTCATAGCGTGAAAAGAATATTTCAGTTATAATGTATCTTTCTTTGAACAATATGCATATTTTTCATCAATGATCGTCCTTACGATTTTCGTAGGATAAGGACAGTCATCGAAAACGCGTTGAACATATTGCATATGATGGCCTGTTATGAAGCCGATACGGATAAGATACTACCAATGGGGAGCTGGTATGGTCATATGCGGCTGGGATAATTTAATATAGCGTTTGCAATAAACGGCTATGCCCAGAACATACATAGGTGCTCTCAGGGGATTTGACGATGGTACCGATGTGGTCATATACGGTTGGCTGCAGGAAGCCAGGATCATGAAAAATGTCTCATTCCTCATTTTGAGAGATAATACAGGAATAATACAGGCAACATTCAAGAATGATGAAGCCACTCTTGAAGCCATCAAACGAATCAACAGGGAAAGCATTGTGAAGGTTCAGGGCGTGATCAATAAAAAGAGCGTAAGTAAATCAGGTATAGAGATAAAGGGAACCTCGGTGTCCGTGGTAAATGAGGCTGAAGCTCCACTACCATTGCCAGTTATAGATCCCGTTCAGGCGGATCTTGAGACCAGGCTTAACAGCAGATTTATCGATCTGAGAAAGAGAAACGTTTCGGCCATATTTCGCATTGAAAGCTCGCTTCTGTGGGGCATAAGAGAGTATCTGCATGGGCAGAATTTCATAGAGGTTCATACGCCCAAGATAGTCGCGGCAGCTACAGAGGGCGGCGCCGATCTTTTCCCAGTCCGTTATTTTGAGAAGGATGCCTATCTGAATCAGAGCCCACAGCTCTATAAGGAGGTTCTGATGTCCGCTGGATTCGATCGCGTTTTCGAGGTCGGCCCTGCGTTCAGGGCGGAGGAGCACAATACCACCAGACATCTGAATGAGTTCACATCTATAGATATAGAGATGAGCTTCGCCGATCACAATGATGCTATGTCAATGCTCGAAAATGCAATAAAGTCTGGTGTGGAGAATGCAATAAGGGCAAACAACGATGACTTCGAGGCTCTCGGGATATCAATAGGTGTTCCGGAAACTCCCTTCCCTAGGATAACCTATGAGAAATGCATAGAATTGTTGTCCAGCGAGGGCATTGATTTCAAGTTTGGTGACGATTTTTCTCCGGATCATCTGAGAATGATCGGATCTAGGTTTAAGGGCTTCTATTTCATAACCGAGTGGCCAGCCTCCGTGAGACCGTTCTACACAATGCCAAAACAGGATGATCCTAGGCTCACCAATTCATTCGATCTTCAATATCGTGAGATAGAGGTAACATCAGGTGCGCAAAGAGTACACGATCCGAAAATGCTGGTGGAAAGATTCAGAGAAAAAAAGTTGGATGTTAAATCATTTCAGTTCTATATAGATGCATTTAAGTATGGAATGCCTCCACACGCTGGATGGGGGCTAGGGCTTGAACGCCTTACCATGATTCTTCTTGGACTCAACAATATAAGAGAAACCACCTTATTTCCTAGGGATAGAACCCGTATTATTCCTTGATCTTCTATCTTTTCTACCCTCGTCAAAGACTAACCTATCCATGTCGTCGGACGATCCAATTTCGTCCTTCAATATGTCGTCGAGTTTTTTCGAGCCCATTGCTCAACATGATTATTACACAATTTCACTATATAAATTTTTTTATCCTGTTCTGTGATAAAACGTTCATAGATGAAATCGCGATGTCAAACTCCTGATCTATAAAATATCATGCTAAGACATGTCAGCGGCGAAGACATTTATTCCATATCGGAATACTTTATCATGGAGATCAAAACCGTTGGAGTGATCGGAGCAGGCACGATGGGTTCTGCTATAGCTGAACTTTTTGCCTATAATGGGTTCAATGTTGTTCTGAAGGATCAGAACATGGATCTGGCCAGATCAGGATACTCAAAGATAGAAAAAATAGTGAACGATCTGAAGAGGATAAACGATGAAAGACCTGACAAGGAGGTAGCCAGAATAGAGGGTTATGGAATAAGGCTAAGCGATGATCAGAAGGATACCATAAGAAAGAAACTAAAGGTCAATACCGAAATAGAGCCCATACTGAGAAGAATAAAGATAACGGATCAGTACTCGGATCTGTCAGAGTGCGAACTGATCATTGAGGCCGCATTCGAGGATCAGAAGGTAAAGGATCAGATCTTCTCGGATCTATCAGGATTCTCTGAAAGAGCCATAATAGCATCAAACACCTCCTCCCTGAGCATAACCGAAATGGCTGGCTTTCTGAAAAAGCCTGAGAACGCATTGATACTCCACTTTTTCAATCCGCCATATCTTCTTCCTCTTGTGGAGATCGTTCCATCCCTATATACATCAGGTGAGATCAGAGATCTTGCATTCAATTTGATATCCAGAATGAAAAATCACAGAGAGGGTATGGTTCCTGTAATGGTAAAGGAACGTGAAGGATTCATCGTCAACAGGCTCCTGATACCGATGATAAATACCGCTGCAGAAATGCTGGACAGTGGCATGGCCTCAGCAAAGGACATAGATACGGCAATGAAGAAGGGGGCAGGATTTCCAATGGGACCGCTTGAACTTGCAGATATGATAGGCATAGATGTAGTGGTGGACGTCATGGAGGTGCTTGAATCTGCCTATGGCGAACGTTACAAGCCATCGGCTATATTGAGAAGGATGAGGGAGGCAAAACAACTTGGAAGAAAAACAAGAAGTGGGTTTTATAAATATTAATTTATTTTATAGGGGTAAGATCAGTCCTCTGCTTGTTGAGCACCACAACGGTAGGTTCAACTATGTATTTGGACTTTGAGATCCGTGTAATAGAAATTAGGGCAGACTTTCTATTGTTGTTGGCAAACATCTTCCGAATCTCATACACAAGACTCTTGTTCACAAACAGTTCGACATATATAGGTACACCCCTGTTGTACCATATGGCGATTATCGAACCCTTGGAGACTCGCTCAATATCCTCCCTCTCTACTTCAACGTCTATTCGTTGCCCTATTTCTATTTTCAATTTGCTTACCCAATTTCTAATAAAAAAGACCATTATATAAGCTTTTCCTGTATTAAAGGTTAAAATCGTTTAATTTCGATAATAACTAATTTAAGCCATTTCAGAGAGCCACGAAGACGTTTATGTAGCAATTATGTCATATCAAAAAACCATCAGGAGCTTTTCTCCACAAGAGTTATGCCAAGTATCTTCTCAAGCTTTCTGGCAATCTTCAGATCGGGCATCAATTCTCCTCTTTCTATGCTCGCTATTACATTTTTTCTTTCAAATATCTTGGCTGCCAGATCCGCCTGCGACATGGCGAGTCTTTCCCTTGCGTTCTTCACCAGTTCGGCATAATCCTCAACAATATCAAGATCCTCTTCATTTACCCTTCTGACCGGTTTCTTTGCCGTGACTACCCTGGGCATAGGCTTATCCGGAAGCTGCACCTTTATCGGCTGTTCAACAGGCTTGAACTTGTTATGCTCTATGACCGGAGTGCCAAATTTGGCGCAGTCATCGCATACATTGAGGACGGCACCATCGATCATGATCTTCGTTGTCTTTGATACCTTTTTACCACACATTTCGCATTCCATAATGATTTATGCATGCCTTCAGGATAATTAATCTTTTACCAAGTTGATGAAGAAGAGTTACGCCATCCATCATATGATGTTCACCAATGCATGATTATACGGTATTTCGAGCATTGACTGTGCAGGCATAGCGGTCTTATCTTGCACATTACATCCCCCATTTCAGGTACAGTTCCCAATTTATTTATATTCATTAAATATGCTAAAGCAGGATGGTAGAGAGAAAGCAGAGAAGATCAGCCCAACCCGTCTTTCTATATGGCTCGAAGAGTATACTGAAGATTGGAACGAAGATATACACCAGAACGAGTAAGAATAAGAAGGTTTACGGTGAGGACATAATTAGATTCGATCATAACAATTACCGAGAATGGAAACCGGAGAGAAGTAAGCTTTCCGCCGCCATACTTAAGGGACTTCATCATATGCCGATAGGTGAAAAAAGCTATGTTCTCTATCTGGGAGCATCAACAGGTACAACTGTCAGCCATATCTCTGATATAGCCTCCCAGGGATCCATATTTGCAGTAGAAGTGGCCTATGAACCCTTTTCAAAGCTTCTCGACCTGTCAGAGCAGCGCGAAAACATTTATCCAATAATGGAAGATGCAAACCTACCGGAGAGATATAGTTTCTTCATAGATCATGTCGATGTGATGTATCAGGATATATCACAGAGAAATCAGATCGCAATATTCCAGAGAAACATGGAGAAATTCAATCCAAGATCGGCATTTCTCATATTGAAGACCAGGTCAATAGCCTCAACGCAGGATTCGAGGACTATTCTCAAAAAGACCGTAGATCAGATGTCCCCATACAATATCAGGGAGATCATAGATCTGTCACCCTATGATACCGATCATTACATGATCCTCGTCGATGCCAGATGATTTGAAGTGCATATTAATGATGATATTTCCCGGTCTGTTCTGTAACGTTTACGTTGCATTCGTCTCTGAAACTTTTTCCTCTATTCAATTTAAGAAGATGCATATATCCGTGAAACATTTGCAAGATCCCACCTTTGAAGGGTGCGCTCGACTGCAACAAAATGCGCAAATCACATTTCATAACCATATTTCTTAAGTCTCAGGATGCAGCCACATGGCTTTTGAAGAACTTCATCAAGAGATTAACGCGGAACGATCATCGATAATATATATGCATGTTCTATAGGGTATTATGAAATTGACTGTGAATGGCTGGTATACCAATATGCGGTTTTCGGCTGCGCATTTCATACCATCACACATAAAGTGCTCCCGTCTTCATGGTCATGACTATGGGATAATCGTGAACGTTGAGGGCGAACTGATGGATGGCATGCTTATAGACTTTATCGAGCTTAAGAATGCAATAAGATCTGTCATCAATGAAATGGATCATAAACTTCTTGTTCCTGCAAAGGCGAATATAGCAAAATACGACGAAGAAAAGGATGAATATGAGATAGTGTACAGCAACAAGAGGATGATCATCCCGGGTGAATTCGTGTATCTCGTTGACGTGAACAACACAACCAGCGAAGAACTATCTGCCTATGTAGCAAGGCGTGTTGGTGAAAAACTAAGGCTGAAGAAGAACATCAAAAAGCTTGAGATCTCCGTGGAAGAGGGGCCGGGTCAGGGAGTATTCTCGGAAGCCATGCTTCCCTAGATCGGATCCTGAGGGTGAGGAGGAGATGGAGGGGAAGAGAAAGGCTGTCGTGCTGCTCTCTGGTGGACTGGATTCAAGTACGGTTCTGGCCTATGCCATTTCGAAAGGCTATGATGTCCATGCCATTTCCTTTGATTATGGCCAGAGGCATTCAAGGGAGATGAAAAGTTCAGAGGATCTAGCGAGATATTACGGCGTGGATAGGAAAATAGTACATGTGGATCTCAGATCCATCGGGAAGAGCGCTCTGACCGATGATATAGAGGTTCCCACCAGGAGCCTGGAATCAATATCCGATGAAATTCCGGTCACCTATGTTCCAGCAAGAAACACTATATTTCTGGCCATTGCTGCAGCATATGCGGAATCGCTGGGATCAACGGACATATTCATCGGTGCAAATGCGATAGATTACAGCGGATACCCTGACTGCAGGCCTGAATATTTCAATGCCATGGAGAACGCACTCAGCCTTGGGACTGAGATAGGATTGAAACATGGGATGCATATAAACGTTCCACTACAGTATCTTACAAAGGGAGAAATAATAACACTTGGTATGAAGCTCGGCGTTCCATACCATCTCACATGGTCATGCTATCGTGGTGGAGATAAAGCCTGCGGTGAATGCGATTCATGCCTGCTGAGGTTGAAGGGATTTATGGAGGCTGGATCGGAAGATCCTATAAAATATGAAAAATATCCAGAGTTCTACGAACGATATTTAAAGGATAGAAAAAAATAATTTGGATCAGTGGTTGTGCTTAGTGATCCACTCATCCACCTTCTTTGAGCTGGCCTCAACCGAGGCAACGCTCTTCTTCCAGAGTTCCAGCTCATCCGGTTTGAAATCTATATCGTAGATCTCTTCCACACCCTGTTCTCCTATCTTTATCGGCACGCCTATGAACTTATCCTTAATTCCATAGTGATCCGCATGCTTTCCTGTTATGTATGCTGCGCACGGAATCACACGCTTCTTATCCATGATCACGGATTCAACCATGGCGGTTATGGATATACCGGGCGCATAGAAGGCGCTGCCTGTCTTCAGGTAATTAACTATCTCTCCGCCACCGAATCTTGTCCTTTTGACTATCTCGTCAATCTTCTCCTTTGACAGAAGATTCTCGATGGGTATACCAGCTACGCTCGAGTATCTTATGAAGGGTACCATATCATCGCCATGTCCTCCTATAACGAATGCATTCACGTCCTCAACGGATACGTTAAGCTCCTTTGCAAGGAATGTCCTGAATCTTGAACTGTCCAGAGAACCGCCGAGACCCATGATCTTGGACGGAGTGATACCCGTAAATTTCTGAAGCGCGTAGGCCATGATATCTGCAGGGTTGGATACCACAACGATTATGGAATCCGGTGAATATTTCTTTATATTTCTGGACACGTCTGATATTATCTCAACGTTCTTGTCGAAGAGATCGTCCCTGCTCATACCTGGTTTCCTTGCAAGTCCTGCAGTTACGACTATTACATCGCTTCCCTCCATGTTCTTATACTTAGATTCATCGCTGGTGCTGAATCCGACCACATCAAGATCGTATCTCCAGTGTGGTGCGCCTTCCTGAATATCAAGCGCCTTTCCCTCGGGAATACCGTCAACGACATCGAAAAGGTAAACATCGCCAAGCTGCTTTGCGGCCAAGAACTGAGCAACGGTTGCACCGACATTGCCGGCGCCTATTACAGAAATCTTCTTTCTTGCCATGGATGAGTATCTCTTCTTTATTAAAAAATTGTTCTCATTTTTATGTATTAACTGCAATGAAAAATGTGGAAAATTTAGCCATTCGTAAATAAATTAATATATAGAAAAAAGTTAGACATAACATAATCTGGGAGGCGTCGATGTAACTTGGCTACCGATCCTATCATGTATATATTCGAGCAATTTTTCGATCAACGTTTCGGAAAGTCCATGGTTATTAAGGGAAAGCCTGGATCTGGAAAAACAACCTTCACGCTTGATTTTCTCACATCCATAAGGGATCATCATCCCGTGTATTACATATCGTCAAGAACCACTGAAGCTTCGATAGCGGATGCCTACCCATGGATCAAGGAACGATTCAGCGGTGAGGGCGAGATAAAGAAGGTTAGAACCGACTATCTGAATCGCTTTGAAAGAATGGTAGAGGAAGGGAAATTTGGTGATTACCTTCGGGACGGCCTCATCATTGATACAAAGAAGATCGTGCCTATCATACATTCCCTTTACGAATTCGTCGATGCCCACAGCGGTGAGAGACCCATCATAGCTCTGGACTCGATTGACGCCATAGCTGAAGAGTACAACATACCTGAGGATTTTCTATTTCTTATGCTTAAGAATGATCTCGTCGAGGGTTCCGGAGCAAACCTGATATCCATACTAGAGGCGAAGCAGAATGAAAGGCTGGAGTACTTCGCAGACGGTGTTGTCAGCCTAGATTACAACATAAAGAACGATATGCTCATAAGGTCGCTCACGCTGGAGAAGATGAGGGGCATATCCATCGGGCCTTATCCAAGCTACATGTTTTCCCTTGCAGGCGGTAAGTTCAACAGCGTGATGCGGAGCAGCCTTGTGTTTCCTGATGTTAAATATGAACCAACAAGAATATCCGATCCGGCTGAATTCCAGGTATCTCTTGGCGATACTGAGTACGGGAAGCTGACGCCCGAGGGTACCGATACTGTACCTGGAGGTTCCATCGTTATTCTGCATATCAAGGATAAAGGGCCATCGGTCAACGACTTCGTCTCGTTATTCAAGACTAACCTCATCATCAACAATATCATTCAAGGACGCGGGGTGATCGATGTTACCGCCAGCGGATATGAAACATACACCGTTCTTCTCAAATCCCTGGCTGGAAAATATCTCAACAACTACATAACGACCTCAAAATCGGATATGATCAATCCGTACGTTATCTCGCTCAAAGGGGTCAGGTTGAAGGATGATATAAACCGTGAGATAATAGAGGTGAAACTGGCTCAGTCAAAGGGCCCTTATGTGTACTTCCTCTCCTCCGATTATCTATACCTTGTATATGGACCTGAATTTCTCAATCAGATCATAGAGGTGGTGGATGATATAAGGACCACCGGCGTCATATTCATAGTTGCGGATGATACAACCTATGATAAGATGTTTTCAGCATCGCATATCTCCCTTGATATATTTTCAGTCAATGGATATGCGGCGGTTTCCTCCAACAAAACATCGTCTTATCTCGTGCAGATAATACCTGATGAAAAAAGGTGGCCAAAAATAAGGTTTATAGAGATTGAATGATTTTATTTTACAAATTTGAGATACCAGGTCTTCACGCCGGGTTCTCCATCCCTCTTCAGACTGGCCTCCACGGTTGAAGGTGCTCCCTCTATTCCCTCCTGTCCAGGCTGCCAGTTTGCAGGCGTTGCTAGCTTACGTTCCCAGTTGAACTGGAGTGCCTTTATGACCCTTATTATTTCATCTATGTTTCTTCCAGTTTCGGCCGGGTAATATATCATCCATCTCACTATCTGATTCGGGTCTATGATGAATACTCCTCTCACCGTGGCTCCAGATTTCTCATCTATCAGGTTATACTGCCGGGCGACTTCCTTATCGATATCGGCTATTATCGGGAACGGTATCTCTATTCCGAAATGTTCCTTAATGTCTCTTATCCATGCTATATGGCTGTAAACGCTGTCAATACTTAGGCCGATGAGTTCCACACCCAGAGCCTGAAAATCTTTATAGCGCTCCGTGAATGCTATGAACTCTGTGGTGCATACTGGCGTGAAGTCGCCTGGATGCGAAAACAGCAAAACCCATTTTCCCCTGTAGCTTGACAGGGTTATAGGACCCTTGGATGTGTTCACGGTAAAATCCGGAGCTTTTTGTCCCAATGTAACTGGCATTCAGATCACCAGAGGAACAATGATAGAAAAAATATAAGGGTATTGAATTGTGCAATGCTAATATTTAATCTATATTATTTTGAATCAGTTAGTATTTGCTCGGTGAAATACGTTATAACGATGTCCGCACCTGCTCTGAATATTGATAGGATCGATTCTCTTATGGTGTCCTCTGAAAGATATCCATTCTTCACAGCATTGTAGATCATGTTGTATTCTCCACTCACGCTGTATGCGGCCAGCGGCAGATCAAATCTTTCTCTGGCCTTTGCGATGATATCGAGATAGAACAGGGCAGGTTTAACCATCACTATGTCTGCACCTTCGTAAACATCAAGGTCGATCTCTCTGAGTGCCTCTCTCTGATTCCTGTAATCCATCTGATAACTCTTCCTGTCTCCCACCTTTGGAGCAGATTCTGCGGCTTCCCTGAAAGGACCGTATAAATTGGATGAGAATTTTGAACTGTAGGCCATTATCATCACATTCTGGAAGCCATCACCGTCAAGTTCATCCCGTATTGCCGACACCTGACCGTCCATCATTCCACTTGGTGCTACTATATCGACACCAGCTTCAGCATAGCTCTTCGCTATCTTTCTGTATACCTCTAGAGTAGAATCATTATCCACATAGCCATTCTTGATCAATCCGCACTGGCCTGTGTCGGTATATTCGCACAGACAGAGATCGCCTATCGTTATGAGATCGGTACTTTCCTTAATGATGGATATCGCCCTCTGTATGACTCCATTCCGATCATATGCGCTGCTGCCAGTGCTATCCTTATGCTCTGGAACACCGAACAGTAGCACGGATCTGACACCTATATCTTCAAGATGCTTTGCATAATCCTTCAACTGGTTCAGCGGATACCTTCGTATTCCTGGCATAGACGCTATTTCAACAGGTTTCTGGATTCCTTCTTCAACGAATATGGGCATGACAAGTTTCTCTGGCCTTATATCTGTCTCTGAGAAAAGATCTCTGAAATTCTGATCTTTTCTGTACCTTCTCATCCTCACGATTGGAAACATGATGGTGCATTGCTTCTTGAGATAAATAGTATGTACAGATTCAATTATTAGCTGAACTTACTTGTTAAATAAATTATAGTATGATTGAATATCCGGATCATGACACTCTGCGCAATGTACAATATCTCGATAGCTGGATCTCATCCCACCACAATATGCGTGGTTATGGAGAGATTTCTCGAATCGTTTAACGAGCTCTACGACATAATTGACGAGGACGATCCTGACGTGATGATGGATTTTATCTCCAGGTATGCCAGAACAGACGAGATAATGCCGGACGATAAGACTGTTGGCTTTGTCGTTATAAATGCACAGAAGAAGCTCATGTCCGTTTCTTTCTCAGATATAGATGAAAACATGAAGCGCATCATAAGATCTACAGCAGAAAAATTCAAAAATAAAGGATTCAAGGTAGAAGCTGATCTCTAAAAAAGGATGAAAGTATAGACATCAGTACATGGTCAGATTGTATTTTTTATCCATATACTCATAGTCCCTGCGATTTCTAATATTCAACAGCTTCGTCAGTTCTTCCATCTTTTCTCTGTACCTGTCATCATAGATCTCTCTGCCGAGAACGAGCCTGCCAAGGTCATCATCATACATGACCTGTTCGCCGTATTTCTTGAGACAATGAATGCATTCTGCGGCTTCCTCCTCATCCTCAACATGCTGAAAGCACTCCTCGAAGCTCATCTATCATCACACCTCTTTCCATCATAGTACGGGAATCGCACGTTGTATCTGTCTATTGAAAAGAAGAGATAGTATGGAAAACTCTCAAGGAAATCTGGATCAACGTAAGCTGACAATTTCTCGAAATTCTCGTCCGTATACGATCTTAGGTCCTTCCAGCTCCGCCTTCCCTTCACGACCTCATCAATCAGGCTTATGAAACCATAGTACACGTCATATCTTGAGTCGCCTGTTGTTGATTTGTAGAGTTCTATCCTCTTCTTAGCGTTGAAAATTACTTTGTATGCATCGTCAATCTCGCCCGCCAGTAGGGCGCTTCTTATAACATCCATGTTCAAATTTCCATTCATCTTTTCACCCCACTATCTGCGATGAGATATTGACAAGCATCGGGAATATTACGTAGAGAAGACCTAGCAGTACAACAAGAGCTGCAGATATGATGACCATTGCCTTATTCCCAATATCCGTGGAGAATTCACCCTTTGGATCCTCCCAAAACAGGTATCTCATCACCTTCATATAATAGAAGACTGAAATGGCGCTGTTCAATATGGCTATTACAGCGAGCCACCAGAGACCTCCATCTATGACGGAGAGGAAGAGGAAATATTTAGCCAGGAAACCTCCAGTCAGAGGTATGCCCGCCAGACTAAGCAGCAGTATGGAGAAACTCGCAGCGACATATGGTGATTTCTTTCCGAGCCCAGCAATTGCATCGAACGTAACATTATCCTGTTTCACCATGTTCATGGCGAGGAAAGAGCCTCCCTTCATGAATATATATACCAGAGAATAGAACATTCCCGAGGCTATGGCAAGATCAACCGCTTTTGAACCGCTCCCTATTCCAACATAGGATACAACAGCAAGCACAAGTATAAGATATCCTGCCTGGGCCACTGAAGAATATGCGAGCAGTCTCTTAACATTATTCTGTGAGAGCGCTGCCACATTCGCATAGGTCATGGTCAACACAGAAAGAACAACGAAGAAATAGTATACCGGAGCAGTATAGGAGCTGAAACCAACCAGGAATATCTTCAGAACTATCACAAAGGCCATTATCTTTGTTCCTGTAGAGAGGAATGCCGATACATCGTTCTCAGTTCCATCGTAGGCATCGATGGCCCACTGATGCATGGGGAATATTGCAAGTTTGAACCCAAAGCCTATTAGAAGAAACAGCAGTGCAAGTAGCATCGATGACTTAGTTGCGGCTGAAATTATATTATTTGTGGATAGGACAAACGTGTGTACTGAGAAGAAATAGAATGCTACTCCCAGTATTATAAAGGTAGTCGCAATGGTTCCTGTGAAGAAATACTTTACAGTTGCCTCCAGATTCCTCTGCTTACCACCATAAGCAGACATGACATAGGTCATTATACTAACAGACTCGAATGCCACAAATGCTATTATCAGATTCCAGGTCGCAGCGACAAGTATCATACCGAGTGAAGAAAATATTAGCGCAGAATAGAAGATCTCTGATCTCTTTCCGAGGTATTTGGCAACGGGCAGCGAAATGAAGAGAGCCGATATCATCAGAACTATGGCAAAATATTCTGAGAATTTGTTCATCGTTATTCCGTATGCCGAAGAGTATGGTGTAAACAATATTATGATTATTGCTACCACAAGGGTTGCAAATGTAATTCCTGCATTGACACTCGATTTCCTGATTGGTATTCCAACGGCCAGGACTACAAAGCCCATGATCGCAAGGAATATCTCTGGATAGAAAAGGTCTATAGCGTTCATGATACCACCTTAAACACATTGCTGGTATAGTTAACCAGGTTATGGAATATGAGATTGGGATATATTCCAAGAAGGAATATCACCAGCACTAGGAATATCAGAATCAGGAATTCTCCTGCTTTCACATCCCTTATGAATCCTAGATTCTCATTGTACGGCCCATATAATGATCTCTGAGCAGTCCAGATATGGTATGATGCGGTGATTATCATACCGAATATGACAAAGAATATATACCAGCTAATCGCCTGAAACACCCCAACAACTATAGAGAATTCTCCGATGAAGCCAGCGAAACCTGGCAATCCCAAGGAGGCGAGGAATCCGATCAGCGAAAATGAGGCGAGCATGGGCGCCTCACGATATATGCCTCCGAGCCCGTACACAGAGTCCGTTTTTGCATTTCTGCTGATATAGTAAAGCGCAGAGAATACGAGGGCCATTATGAGACCATGTGCAACTATCTGGAACATTCCTCCTGAGGCTTCTATGAGTTTCACGCTGTATTCAGAACCAGTTGATTCTATTATGGATGCGGCAAATGATAGCGTCACGAATCCCATTGCGGAGGCGCTTGCGAAGGCCATCATCTTCTTTATGTTTCTCTGGAACATTGCGGTAAGTGCGAAGTATATGATACTTATGATTCCGAGAACCATCAGGAAGTAGAGAACCCAGAGGGGTATTGCCTTATACGCCTCCATCAGAATACCAAACAGCCCATAGCCGCCCATCATTGAAATTGCACCTGCCAGTATAACCGTGGCCGGATATGGCGCGGAATAATAGGAATCAGGAAGCCAGGAATGTATCGGGAATGATGGCATCTTTACCAGGAACCCAAACAGGAAACCGAAGAGAACGAAGCCGAGTTCAAATGGAGGAAGAAGGTGAACTATGCTCATCAACGGACCAATCTCGAATGTATAACCGCCGAGATATGTAAATGAATAGGAGTAAAGAGTGAATATTGAAAGCAGAATGAAGACTGATCCTATGTGCGTATAAACAAAGAATTTCAATGATATTGAATCCTTGTTGTCTCTACCATAACGCCCTATCATGAAGTAGACGGGAACGAGAACCAGCTCCCAGAATATGTAGAAGAAGAGGAAATCTCTAGAGATCAGAAGGCCTATGAGGCCCACCTCAACGAGCATCTCAAGACCAAAGAAAGCTGAACCATAGTCTCTTCCGGTTATGAGTATGGATACGAGCATAACTATGCCGGTCAGAATGAGCAGAGCATCGGTCAGACCGCTAACGCCAACTGAGAAATACAAACCTATGCTGCTGGATATTGTAATGCTGTATGATGAAACGAAACCACCTGTATAGGTGGAGAACCTCAGTATGGAGAATGCAGCTATCAGTATGAGTAGAACTCCTGAGAGGATCGATGCGACCTCCTTAGCATAACGTCCAGTGAAGAAAGTTGCGATCCCGAATACTATTGAAATTATCAAAATATCAAAAGCCAACATTTTACATCAGCTCCACGATTTCAATAACGATGAAAATAACAATCGCAGCTATTATGAGCACCGCAACATAGTTCTCGAAAACACCAGACTGCAACCTTCTGAAATACGATCCGGTCGAAACCGTGTCTGATCCAAACCTGTTAACTGAATTGTTGTACGCATTTTCGAAGCCACTGAAGGCTGCGGATAAAGGCAATATGACACGCTCTGATATAATCCTGGTATAGAGGACATCGATGTAGAATTTGTTCTTGACAAGCTTATAATACCAGGTTCTGGAAATGTCCCAGGTCTTCCATTTCTCAAATCCGTATATGTAAAGATCCACGAAAAACCCTATCGCCAGCAATATAATCGGAAGCGTAGTTATGTAAACTGGTGCCGTGGGTACGGATACTGTATAGTGAGCGATATCCAGCGTGGGCTTAACGAAGCTGTAGAACGGGGCCTGCCATACACCCAGTATCAGCGCAAATATGGATAACACGATGAGGGGCAGTAGCGCGATCACAGGTGGATCCTTTGCCCTTTCAGCCAGCGTTGATCTGGGCTTGCCTGTAGCGACCAGGAAGAACATTCTGAACGTATAAAGCGTCGTCAACAGCGATCCTATTATCAGAAATAGAAACGGCAGGAACCCTGAGAATGAAGGCGATGAAGTGAAGTAGTTGTAGGATGCAAATATTATCGGATCCTTGGAGAAATATCCAGCTGTTCCTGGGAAGGCCACCAGCGCCAGAGATCCTATGAAGAACAGCGTGGTAGTTATGGGCATTCTCTTCCATAGTCCGCCCATCTGCTTGGCATCCCTCAGATCCATCATAGCAACCAAGAATGCACCTGCACTCATGAAGAGCAGTGCCTTGAAGATTGCATGTGACACCAGGTGGAACATACCGAGCGAGACGGCAACTCCACCTATTATGGGCGCGAGGCCTATGGCTGCCAGCATGTATCCAAGCTGGCTTATGGTGGAATAAGCAAGTATCCTTTTAACATCGTTGACAACCAGACCAACTATACCTGCATACAGCGCCGTGAACGAACCAACAATGGCTACAGCATACATGGCAAATGGAGCCGCATACAGGAAAACCTGGAACAGCCTAGCAACCAGATAAACACCGGCGGTGACCATCGTGGCTGCATGGATTAGCGCTGAAACGGTAGTAGGGCCTTCCATTGCATCCGGTATCCAGACATGCAGCGGAAACTGCGCTGATTTTCCTATTGCAGCACCAAGGATGAATATCGCTATTATTCCAAGCCTTACCTTGCCTATGGCGACGGCTATGGAGCTGGCATTGCTTATGAGGTACGGTATACTAAGAGGATCCTTCGTAACGTTGATCAGGGAATAGTAGAGGATCGACATTCCTATTATGAATGAAAGATCACCCACTCTTGTCACTATGAAAGCCTTTTTGGCTGCTGCGGTAGCATTTGGCTTGAAGAACCAAAAACCGATCAGCAGGTATGAACAGAGACCGACGAGCTCCCAGAACAGAAAGAGAAGCACAAGATTGGACGAAATAACCAGTCCTAGCATGCCAGCTGTAAACAGTGCAGTTTCAGCGAAGTATACATGCTTGTTTGGATCATCCTTCATGTAGTAGATTGCGAAGAGATGTATCATCAGCGAAACAAAGGAAACCATTATCGCCATGACAATTGCGAGGTTATCGATGTAGATCCCGAAATCTATGTTGTAGAACCAGGTATAATGATTATAAATTGGGTGTTTTATAACCGTGAAATACGTGATTACTGAGAATACAAATGCCAAAAAGATGAAGAATGAAGCTACCGCTCCGGACCATCTTCTGTAATACTTACCGATTATGAGAGTCAGCAGAAATCCAATCAGAGGCGAAATGAATATCATCCAGCCATATACATACATATTTACCACCTTATCTCCCTGAGCAGTGATATATCTATTCTTCCGAATCTATGGTACACTGCTATCAGAAGCCCGAGACCTACGGCAGACTCAATCACACCTATGGCAATCGCGAAAAGAGCAAAGACGTATGGGGATATCGTTCCGGAGCCGGCATAGAAATAAGATCCTATACCTATGAGATTGAGAATTGCAGAATTTATCATGATCTCTATTGAGATCAGCATCTTGATGCCAACTCTTGATGTGATAACACCATAGAGACCGATAGCGAAGAGCAGTATTGCAACAAAGCTTATGGCTGAAACAAACATCATTCATCACCCCTTGCAACGTATATTATACCCAGTATAGCGCCAACTATAACGACAGATATCAGCTCAAATGGTACGATATATTGGTTAAACAAATCGTAGCCATAGAATGTTATATTCTGTGAAACCGGAATAAACGTGCCTGACATCATCAATACAGGCACTATCACCGCAATGAAGAAGAGAATAACAGATACAAGAGCAAGATACTTATTCAATTTCCTTACCTCCGGTCAACATCACAGTGAATGCGAGTATAGTTACAACAGCACCAATATACACCAGTACTTCCACAGCAGCTATGAATGAAGCACCCATGAATAAAAATTCAGCAGAAAGGATAACCAGAAATAGGAAAAGGTAAATGACGGAATGTATTAAATTCCTCTCTCGTACTGACATAACCGAGAACGCGATCAATAATATGGCTATCAGCGAGAATATGAGTGTATATATCATTTCTTCACCTCGCTCTCAGTCTTCTGCAGTTCCTCTGGGCTGTAGAAGAAATTGTTCTTCGTTCTTGCGGTTTCCAGCTCATGGGTGAGGTATATGGCCTCAGTCGGGCAGATCTCTTCACAATTGCGGCATACAGTACAGGTTCCGAAGTTCACCTGAGGGTACAGATTTCTCTTATTGTGCGGGTTGTTTCTCTCCACCACTATCATTCTTATTGATAGATTTGGGCATACCTGTTCACATAGTGTGCATCCGACACAGTCATCCATGCTCAGGAAAATCCTGAACTTGAATCTGGCTGGCGTGTAGGCCTTTTCTTCAGGATACTGCACCGTTATAGGTTTCTTGAAGAGATGCTTGAACACCGTATACATACCCTGAAGAGAACCTATCAGCGGTATTCTCTTTGGTTCCTTTACCTCTATCATGAGATCACCCCCAAAGTCAAAAATCCTGCCCAGATAAGATTGATAATAGATATGGGCAGAAGTATCTTCCAGCCGAAATTGATGAATCTATCGACCCTTATCCTGGGCATTGAAAGCCAGATCAAGAACGATATGAGTACCAGTATGAGGCCTTTTATGAGCAGGTACACAAAACCTGCGTACGATGAGTATGGACCGTTGAAGCCGCCCAGATAGAGAAGAGAGACAACAAGCGAACCCAGGAATATGCTACCGAACATACCCATGTAAAATAATCCGAATCTCATTCCAGAGTATTCGGTTGAATAACCCGACACGATTTCGCTATCGCTTTCCGCCAGATCAAATGGCGTATAGGAAGATCTGGCTATCATAGCCACCATAAACACGAAGAGGCCCAGCGGCTGCAGTATCCCGAAGGGAATGAACTGTGTTGAGACAAGCGTCTCAAAATTTAACGGTGTTCTACTCAGGGCAGAATCCATCATGACGAGCGCTACAGCGCTTATCATCATGGGTACCTCGAAAGAGACATCCTTCGCAATGCCCCTGAACGCACCTATTACAGCATATTTGTTGTGGGAGCTTATTCCAGCCAATACCTCACCTATGGGCATCATGGCGATGGCCCCAAAGAATAGAATCAGCGATACGTTGGAATGAGTTATCGTCAGAGAGCCTATCCAGTAGAAGCTGCCATATGGTATGAGAACGAAACCGACCACAAGACCGATAAACACAATATACGGAGCGGCCTTGTAGGCAAAATCATCCCTGAGTTTTGGTATGATCGACTCTTTGCCGACCAGCTTCAGAGCGTCGGCTATAAGCTGCAACAGACCAAATTTACCTACTCTGTTAGGGCCAATTCTGAGCTGAAGCCTAGCCATATATTTCCTGAATATGTATATCATAGCTATGAGAGCTATGACCACAAATATCAGGAAGAATATGGTCTCGAATATATAGGCAAGAAAGTAGGATGCGTAATGACCAGTTATCTGGAAAAAGAGCTGCAACCTTGTAAGTATATTCATCTGTCCACCTCACCAAAAACAAGATCGATTGAGCCGCCTATGGAAATTAGATCAGCTATCAGCTGATCCTTTGCCAGAGCCGGCAAAACTGATAGATTTTTGAATGTTGGGCTCCTTACCCTCACACGATATGGTCTGAGAGAACCATCACCTATCAGATATACTCCAAATTCACCCTTCGGAGATTCGGTCCTAGCGTACACCTCTCCCTGACCACGGAGCCTTATCATGAGCGGCTTTTTGGCCTTCTGATTGAAGTATGGGCCAGAAGGAAGCTTCTGGACTGTCTGATCGATTATCTTGATAGACTGTCTCATCTCCTCAACCCTGACAAGGAATCTTGCAAGGTTGTCTCCCTTGAATGATACAGGAATATCGAAATTTACCTTATCGTATACAAGATATGGCTGAGCCTTCCTTACATCGTATTCCACTCCGGAGGCCCTAAGCATTGGTCCTGTTACACCATAATCGATTGCCATCTCCTTGCTCAACACACCTATGCCCTTGGTCCTCGATATGAAAATATCGTTCTTCACAAAAAGATTCTCTATCTTGTTCAGCTCCTTCGGAAATTCCTTTATAAAAGTCCTTATGTGATCGAGCGCTTCATCAGTTACATCCTGATATACGCCACCTATACTCATATAATTGAGCTGCTGCCTCGATCCTGAAACTTCGGTGAATATCTTAAGGATCTTTTCCCTCTCCTTAAAGCAGTAGAAGAATGGAGTGAGCATTCCAAGATCGAGACCAAAAGCACCCAGCCACACTAGATGGCTTGCAATCCTGTTGAGCTCTGCCATCATGACGCGGATCCACTGAGCTCTCTCGGGAACCTCTATATCCAAGAGCTTTTCGGCTGCTTCAAGATAGCCTACCTCCATGTTCATCGCTGCGACATAATCCATCCTGTCGAAATATATCATATTATCGCAATAAAACTGAAGTTCCCCTATCTTTTCTGCATTTCTGTGGAGATAGCCTATGATTGGTTCAACTTCTTTCACTACCTCTCCATCGAGCTTAACCCTCAATCTGAGCACACCATGCATTGAAGGGTGCTGAGGGCCAAAGTTAACCTCAGTCCACTCAGCCATCACCAACCACCCTCCGGATCAAATGTAACGTAGTCATTGCCTTCTTCATCCATATTAACATACTGAGCTTTGCTCAGGTCGTAGTTCTTCCTCAGAGGATGACCAACCCAGCCCTCTGGGAGGAAGAGCCTCTTCAGGTTAGGATGGCCGTCAAATATCACGCCGACCAGATCGTATTCTTCCCTCTCATCCCAGTTGGCCGCATTCCAGAGAGAAGTGAGACTTGGAACATGGTTATCTCTGGTTTCAGTCTTCACTATGATGTATTCATTCTTCTGCATATTATAGACATGATATACAACCTCAATGCGATCGATGTAGTCCACCGCTGTGGTAAGCGAAAGGTTGTATCCCTGCGACTTGAGTTCCTTCATGAGTTCGATAAGGTTTTCCTTTGCTACCCTGATCACCTTTCTGCCATCTTTCGTCTTTTCCTCCGCTAGAATGTCCACCATTATCTATCAGCCTCCCCCCTTATCTTCTTCTGCAACAGGATGATTCCATTGGTTAGCGCTTCCGGCGTGGGCGGACATCCAGGTATATAAACATCAACCGGAACAACGCGATCCACACCGAGAACAACAGAATAACCCTGATTATATGGGCCGCCCTGTATTACGCAAACGCCCTGTGCAATCACGTATTTAGGGTACGGCATCTCATCGTATATCCTTCTAACCCTCGGCGCCATCTTCTTCGTAACAGTACCGGAAACGATCATAAGATCCGATTGTCTGGGAGAATTTCTGAAGATCTCACTGCCGAACCTAGATATATCCATATCTGAAGCCTGTATCGCCATCATCTCTATGGCGCAGCAGGCCAATCCGAAGGTGAGTGGCCACAGCGAGTTGCTTCTGGCCCATTCAAGTGCCTGATCAAGCGTGGTAGTGACCACGCCAACCTCTCCAGTCTTTATTTCAACCACCTCATGTAACCGTGTTTAAAGGCATAATAAACCCCGAATAGCGGCATGGCCAGAAATATCAGAGTTTCGATAAACTTTATAAGGCCAAGCTGTTTGAAATCCACAGCCCATGGAAACAGAAGGAGCATATCAATATCAAAAACAATGAAGAGAAGAACAACGACATAATACTGATTTATTGATGGTTTTCCCCATATCTCCCTTGCCACCTCTCCGCTTTCATAGGGTTCAAGATATTTCTGGTCAACGCCAGGTGGAGCATCCTCATATGCTGCCTTTTTCAATATGGTTTCTGGATCTAGCTTAATCGTGTTATCTCCATACCTGTTGGCACCAAGGGCGGGCAGAATTTTAAAGCCGAATATCAATGCCAGAGGTATAACGACGATGATTATGAGCAGAGGGATATACCCATCTAACATATTGAGAGTATCGTTTGACATTATATAAGATTTCTTTTGTAAATCCTGACCGATAATGTGATAATTTGAATTCGTGTATTTTTTTAATATAATCGTCAAATCATAACCTATAACGTAATTGAATGAATCTTTCTGATCCAATCATTCATAAATATGATCAAATTAGATGAAAAACTAACCTTTATATAACGCATTCATACATTTTATTAATATTTTTAGATAAAATATATATTAAATTAATCATTTTTTATTTTTTATTTCAAGGAAGCATTCGATCGCTACTCTGGGATCGAATACTCTCTCAGTACGATCCTTAATCAGTGCAATCACTGAACCCTGACTCACGTCGCCGCGATCTCTTAAAATTTCTTCGATCATGTTTCTCAGATCTTCCTTCGTGAGTTCTTGTATCCTAGGATCACGTAATGCTGACTCAACATCCCCGGTCTCATAAGCTATTTCGAAGGCCTTTTCCAGCTGATATCTGTCAAAATGCAGTTCACTTGATCTCCTGCACAGATCCAAGATCACGTCCTGATCCAGCGTCCTCTTATACTTCCTTTCAAGGTCAGGTATGATCTGCGTTATCAATCTTGCGGCCTCTCTAGCATCCACAAGATCTGCCATTTTTTCAAAGGTATATACAAGCATTTCAGACGCTATATATTCAGCGTTCTGCCGCGATATTGCGTATTTCACCACAAGATCCTGCACAACTTCATTGTACGTTCTGGATTTTATGGATTCAGCAAGAGCCATCAGATCATCGTCAACTGAAATCAATGGTACATCGGTCTCTGGATACATCCGATCTTTTCCAGGCATAGGCCTTAGAAATACGGTGCCTTCGCTGGATGGCCCCCTAGTTTCAGACAGGTCCATGCTCAGAATCTTTTCAATCCTATTAAACACTGCTGATTCTATGACGTTTACACGCGATGGATCCATGGCTATCAAAATCACTGCATCCTCCTCCCTCTTGCCGAAGAAAGAGTATATGTCCTCTATCTCTTCCTCGCTCAGACCGTATCCTGGCAGTTCATCGGAGTGTATCACACCCTTGATACCATAGGATTTCACTAGATCCGCTATCTCCTTTCCCATCCTCAATTTACCGTTTTTAAGGGTTCCAGCCATATTTCTCAGAAGCGATCCATAAATTCTGCCCTTCTCCAGCCCGCTTCTGATGATCTTGGATTTCGTGTTTTTGAAGCGATCTGATACATCCACAAGCCTGAAAGTTGATCTGTCGATTCCGCCTCTTGATTTTATTATATCTACGGCAACTCGTAGATTCTCCTGCCTCTCTTTTTCATATTCTATAACGTCCTTGATCTGAGCAAGCTTCGAAACTCCCTTGATTTCAACCCTGCCATATCCCATTGAAAAATTGACATCCTGCCTGACGGCGTCTACCGTTCTCCGCGCATTTCCAGTTGAGATGACCATGTATCCTATGGTGCGCGCCACTTCAACCGCATGCTCCTCATCTATTATATCCGGTTCTGTTGATATTTCAATCAACGGTATACCAAGCCTGTCAAGCGAGTACACCACCTTACCTCCGTTCTCCTCAATTTTCCTGGCAGCATCTTCCTCCAGACAGACCGTAGAAATCCTGACTGACCCCCTGCTTGTATCGACATGACCATTTATCCCTATTATGGCTGTCCTCTGAAAACCCGTGGTATTCGATCCATCTATCACTATCTTCCTCATGTATATTATATGATCCAGAATATCGCACTTCAGGGCCCTGCTGACTGAAATGGCTGTGGCTATTGCTTTGGGATCTGGCCTTTTTGGAGGCTCTTCATCCATCTCCACCAAGCATGAATTATCTGTAGCTATATATTCAAAAACTCTTGAACGCATGCTCTCATACGATGCCGCTGCGTCTATGTTTCCAAGTTCGCTAGCCGATATATGCAATCTCCTGCTGAATCTGAATAGATCCGACTTTGATGATTCAACAGGGCATCTGCAGAAAAGTTTCCCCGTGTTCAATTGAAAATGAACCTCAAGACCTATCTTGATCTCCATATGCTCACCCCACCAGCTTTAGTGATTCAAATGGCTGGTCCCTCTCAAGGATCTCGCCTCTCATATTCTTCCTGAACAGATTCACGAAGTCCTCATGAGGATACTGGCCAAGAAGATACATCGTTTTTACATAGGCAACCTCGGGTACCATGTCTCCCGCCTCGATCACGCCAGCGGATAGTAATTCCCTTCCTGTTGAATATACATTCAAATTCGTTGATCCATATATGCATTGGGATGTCATGATTATATATGATCCATTCGATACAAATCTTTTCAGAACCGGTATGAGATCCCTTGCAATATGACCCAGGCCTGTGCCCATTATCACTGCAGCATGCTTTCCCTCGATCATATTCTCTAAGTCATCTGCAGATAGCGCTGGATGGAAATATATCAACGCCACCTTGTCATCCATGGTTGATCTGAATTTAATATTATCTGACACGTGCCGGTAGTCTCCAAGAAATCTTATAGATCCATCGTACAAACCAACCGGTGGTATTCCTATGCTCTCAAAAGCGTCTCTCCTCGATGTGTGCATCTTCCTTGATCTCACAGACCTTATCAGGGAGACCATGCCATCTGAGGTGTATCTGTGCATAGATATCCCCACTTCTCCGAAATCGGTTGATGCAAAATTTATAGCTGCTTCTATATTTTCCCGTGAGTCAGAGCTTGGTCTATCGGAGCTTCTCTGGGAACCAACGAATATTATCGGAGTTCGACTTTCCTCAAACATGAATGCGAGCGCCGATGCCGTGTAACTCATGGTGTCGGTTCCATGCGCCACAACTATACCATCGGCTTTTCTGGATTCCTCTGCAACACGTTCGCCAATGGTTATCCAGTCAGAAGGCCTAAGATTCTCACTGAACTGATTCATTATGGGTTTCACAGATATTGTGAACTTGGAGAGAATGTCAGAACCTCCGAATATCAATTCTGGATCTGAGACCGGGCTCACCGCACCTGTCTCGTAATCCACCCTGCTTGCTATGGTACCCCCAGTGGCAAGAACTGATATTTTCTTGCTGCCTGATCCCTTCTCTATCTCCTCCATCTTTCTTTGATTCTGATACTCAACATTTTTTCTCTCAAGAAATTCAATCTCGGACCTGTCAAACGTGAGATTGTATCCATTCGATGATTTTATTGTCACTAGATCGTTTAGCTCATTTATAACCAGACCTGAAATGATTGAATTCTTGTAGCGAAGAACAACTCTCTCCATGTCTGGTAATTTATTTATTCTTAAATAACTGTACTGTTGTATGAGGATACATGTGGGTTGTTCCGGATGGTCATACGATGAATGGGATGGTGTCTTCTATCCGGACCGCGTATCCGATAAGCTTTCATTTTATTCAATGGTATTCAATACTGTAGAAATAGATTCCACATTCTACAGGATTCCGGAGAGATCTACAGTAAAACGCTGGAGAAAGGTGATGGCCGGAAAACCCTTCACATTCTCTGTGAAGGTACCAGGAGATGTGACGCATGATTCCATATTCAGCGACCTTGGCACGGCTTGCAATATCTTCGGGACATTCAAAGAGATCGTTCTTGAGGAACTTTCCAAAGACAATTTACTCGGACCGGTGCTCTTTCAGATGCCTCCAAGATTTGACGTAAATGGCGCAGATCGACTGGAATATCTGATCAAGTGCGCCGGTATAAAAAATGTAGCTGTGGAAGTGAGGAACAGAACGCTCTATGAAAATAGCGATTTCAGAAAAATGATCGAGGGTCTTGGAGCCGTTATTGTTGACGTTGACAGCGCTGAGAGGAGACTTCAGAGGATAGAGAGCAACCTTAGCTGGGCCTATGTCAGGCTCCATGGTAGGACGACCGGTGGCTGGAAAGCTGAAAACCCATTCGATTATAGATACACGGACGAAGAGATAAGAGAGATAGCTTCCAAAATAGAATCAGTAAAATATGATGACATTTTCGTCTATTTTAACAATCATCCACATGGAAGCGCTCCCGTCAACGCCATGATGCTCACTAGGATCCTTGGCATCAGTAATAACGCGTTTTTTTAAGGATCTCTTTTGCTATCACTATCCTTTGAATCTGATTCGTCCCTTCGTATATCTGTGTTATCTTTGCATCCCGCATATGTCTTTCAGCATCGAGGTCTGTGGTATATCCATAGCCACCGAACATCTGGAGAGCATCCGTCGTTACGCGCATGGCCACATCGCTTGCCTTCATTTTAGCCATTGCAGATATCTCTATGGTGTTTTCCTTGTTCTGCCATTTCTCTGCAGCAACGTATGTGAGGTATCGTGCGGCTTCTATCTCGGTGGCAAGGTCTGCTATCATGAACTGTATCCCCTCAAAATTCGCTATCTCAGTACCAAACTGCTTTCTCTGCTTTACATAATCTATCGCTTCAGCCAGAGCGTTCTCTGCTATTCCAAGTGCCTGTGCAGCTATACCAATTCTGCCAGCATCAAGAGTTTCCATGATGACCTTGAATCCCTCGTTCACATTTCCAACAACGTTTTCTGCGGGTATCTCCATATCTTCGAATACAAGTTCAACCGTGCTGGAACCCCTTATGCCCATCTTGTGTATATCTCTGCTTATCTTCAATCCGGGAGTATCTCGATCGGCAACAAACGCTGTTATGCCCTTATGCCTCTTTCCTGGATCAGTAACCGCATCAAAAACGAAGAAATCTGAAATCCTTCCGTTTGATATGAATATTTTATCACCATTTACAATATATTTATCGCCCTTTCTGACAGCGGTACTGGATATACCGGCCGCGTCACTACCTGCTCCAGGCTCAGTTATAGCTAGACCGCCAACGGATCCAGCCGCTACTTTCGGCAAGTATCTCTTCTTCAGGTCCTCCGATCCGAACATTATTAGCGGCTCTGCAAAGAGGGTGAGAGCCCCATCTAGGACTAGCGCGGTACTGGGGCATGCCTTGGATATCTCCTCTATAGCTCTCACAAGGAATGGAAAACTCATACCATAACCGCCATATTCCTTGGGGATGTAGGTTGCAAAAAGGCCAAGCTCCTTCATCCTGTCTATTATTTTCTGGGGAACCTGCATTTTCTCATCAATTTCCCTTGCAAGCGGCTTAAGTTCATCCTCTGCAAATTTTCGCACAAATGAAAGTACCAACTCCTCTTCCTGAGCCATTCCGAAATTTGCCATAGTAGGGTATTTGATCCATAATATAACTTTGTTGCCAGAAATCATTGTCCGTGTATGCGATATATCAATATATTGAAGATATGCAGATTCACCTTTCTATAGGATTATAGTATATATGATCTATATATTAAGATTCAAATGACTAATTGAAGTTTGAAAGCTTCAGCGCGGCGATACATAGACTTACGACAAACTAGGCACTATGGATAGCTTCATAAATTGAACTATGCTATCCATCTGCTATAATGAATCAGTGTGATATTTGGCATATATTCATCACTATTCAATATATTTCAATGATCATTCCAATATATGATCGAGAAAGATCCAAAATTTGGCGAGGCATGTATGTCAGCTCCATAAATATGCCTCCAAACGCTATTTGAAGTGAGATTACAAACCCAGAAATAACGAGATATAAATTGATCATCGAAATACTAATACTGATTCAAAGATGCGATGACTCAACTGTTAAAGTATTTATATGGTATCATCCGAAGGTGGCAAAATATGGATTATGTCTCATGACCATTGAGCATTTGATCCATATTTCATAACAATATTATGGGAAAATGGCCCGTCCGGACGCGACGAGGTACACAGCCATAAAAGTCCTTACCCTGTGTCTGCCAGGGATTCTTGGAGATTCAATTCCGCCGATCTCCACTGGCCTTATCTTTTCAGGCAGAACTATGTCATATTCTCCATCCATAAACTGTTCCGGTATGCATTCATTCAATGGGTCGAAGTCGCTGATATGTTCTAGCGGTATCTCCTTGACTACGAGACCACTCTTACCGTGCAAGGTATTGGGCATTCTTATTATCCTGTGTATATCGTAGGTGACCGGTGAATCGATGAGTACGGCATGATCCTCTCTGGCCTTCTTAATGGCCCTCTTCAGGATCGCATCTGTTATAGAACTGCTTGCATTCATCTCTCTGATCTTGCTGGCTATCACTGATGGCCATCCACCCTCGACTATCCTGAGTAGCTCCATGGACTTTCTCATGGCCGATTCGTCCAGACTGTTCCCAGTTATGTAATCGGTTATCTCTCGCCTAGCATCTGACGTGAGTCTGTAAACCTTATCGCTTGAGACATGCACATGATAGCCCCTGTTGCCGGAGAAATAAACTCTTATTGAGGATCTTGGAAAGCCAAAGTTATCTATTAAAAATTCTGATACCAGCCTATCCGTCTGATCCCTTATCTTTTCCAGCATCTGCGTCTGAGAAAGCTTCTCGGCTCCCGGAAGATGATCCGAATCCAGATCGAAGATCAGATCTGCACCTTCCCATTCCTTCTCTGGCATCTTCCTCTCGTCAGGTTTCTTATAATAGGCCGCCGAGCTATAAACGTGCATGGGGTCTGCTTCTCTCAGCAAAAGGTTCAGTTCGAATTTGTTGTTCACCCTGAGGTGTCTTATCACCTCACCGGTGAATGTCATATATCCGACTTCACGTTTGCTTATCAACTCTGGAGGATCTATAGTGTTCTCCGCGTAATATTTTCTAAACAGATCAATGAGTTTCTGCGAAACCAACCTTTTCACGCCCCCATTTTGCCATTATACTGCAGTACTTGGAACATTACCTCCTTCTCCTCATGAATATTGAGATCGCGAAATACACATAGATGAGGATGGCCACCACTATGACAAGATTGAGACCAAGGTACACAGGATTGGAATATGACATCACCGTGACCTGGCTCTGGAAAAACTGTCCGTTGTTGAGCATGAGCACCTCCTGAATATAGTAGCTGTGTCCAGGAGTTGTACCAAGTATGAATAGGCTGTTCTGCGTCTGCTGCGAGATTAATAGCTTTTCAGGATTTGCCATGGACCTGCTGGTAGATATCAATATCTCGTATGTGCCGAAGTCCGGTCCGGTGTACGTGTTCCAGGATATATATGTGACATAGAAAAGAAATGGAAAAACGTTCAATATCTTAGGCGTAAATAAAGATAATGCAGATACATTCAACGGATAAAGATCAACGTTCAGATACAACGTTTCAGATGGATCACCGCTATAATTCATGACGGCGGTGCTGTAGATCGGATAGCTATACGTTACGTTGCCCGTCCTGGTGTCAGAGAAGACTGTATAACCACCGCTGCGGTTTGTATATGCAAAGGTTGAATTCGTCTTTACGAGCACGCCGGGTATGGGAAATTTAAATAAACCGTCGCTTACATTTCCAGATATCCTTATCATAGGGATCGTTGGAACAAGATCTATCTGATCGATGTATTCTTCTCCGGGTGACAATGATACGTTCGCAGAGTAATTATTGAATCCAGGTTTTGATATATTGAGTTCGTATGTTCCGGGATGAAAACTTCCAGTATAATGCCCATCGATCATTCTCAAAGGATAATTAGAAAGTGCGACGTTCTGTGGAGCCGGATATATGTCAAGGATCACATCTGCATTCATCGGATACATAGTCTCATTGATCGTTGTGTTTTTAACTATGTTTCTTGTCTCAGTTAGGCTATAGAAGCTGCTGGATGACAGTATAAAGGTTAAATTTCCCTGCACAACTGGAATCTGTGAATTGTTTTTAACAGCAGCTGAATAGAAATGATCATATTTTATGAGGACTGTCACTGGTGAATATCCATATACAGGTTTGAAGATCAGCGTTAGACCGCTCATTCCCGGAATAGAGATATTTGCAGTTATATT
Source organism: Thermoplasma sp. Kam2015 (assembly GCF_003205235.1). Taxonomy (NCBI): domain Archaea; kingdom Methanobacteriati; phylum Thermoplasmatota; class Thermoplasmata; order Thermoplasmatales; family Thermoplasmataceae; genus Thermoplasma; species Thermoplasma sp. Kam2015. The sequence goes on from NZ_QJSM01000026.1 coordinate 63,277, forward strand.
TGTTCCATTATAGGTTGTGTTGAATTCGAGGTTCAGAGCGCCGTAGGTTGTGAACGGCATGCTGACTTCTTTTCCATCAAGATAGAATTGGGTCTGAGCGCTATTGTTGAGCGACAGATACAGTTTGGCCGGAAGCCCCATAGCAAGCCTGTACTCAATGAATGGTTTATGGGTCGATCCTTCTATTACATTATGTACATAGGAATAGGACCTTTCAGCCATAAGACTTCCATTCTTTTCTATGGCGATAGAAAGGGAATCGTAGGATGATCCGATTCCTGAATAACGTAGCTGCACGGCACTGAAATTTCCATAACCTTTTCCATCTATCATGAGATGATCAATGAATATCCTTGGTGCACTGAGATTATCCATAGCACCAACCATCTCCACGCCTGTGACCGGTCTCATTATTCCTAGGTTCGCGAAAAACATATGGTATGTGAAATTCCTATTTCCATATTGTATGGTAATATTATTGAACGAATTAGCATATAAACCAACGAAGACTCCGCCCGTCTTTACGGGAGCTGCATTTGCCTCGTATGAAATTCCATTTTCAGCAGCCATTAGGGCAATGTATGATCTGTTCGTATCATTCATCACGCCCGCGAATATATAATTAGAGGCATTATAATAAAAACCTACGTATGAATACGTTGAATTGCCATCTGAAACGGAGAATTCAGCAGACACCGATGAAACCGATGCATTGAAGAGGTACATTGAACCATACGGTTCCATCGTTGCAAGGCTGTCGTTGAGTAGATTCGAGACTATTGGCGTTCCGAGACCAGTCACGGGATTCCAGCCTGGTCCGGCGCTATAATAGCCATTTGAGCCGGATGTCACTTGTGTGAAAGCATTTGTGTAGAGCTTTGTGTTTGATATCTGATACAGGAGAGGATTGACCAGCCCAAGCGATCTGTTGCTAGCCTGATCCATTAGAGCCACTATTCCTGCCCACAGAGGGGCGGCAAGACTTGTACCCCCAGCATCATATGCCCTGGCATCTGATATCATCAGTACACCCGTATTTGGATTTGCTATCATAGATACATCCGGTACCCCTCTATAAGGCGAACTGTAGTTGGGTGGATCTTGCCATATGGGCCTCATGAAAACGGAACTATATCCTCCGCCGCTTCCGTAACTTTTACCACTTGACATACCGCCCCAGGCAGATTCTGAGAATTTTCCATTGAACGCAAAGAGTGATACTCCTCCAACAGAGAGAACATATGGCGATGATGCTGGGAAGTTCACTGTGAGGTTGCTTGTACCGTCATATGCGCCGTTATCGCCAGAGGCGGCCACTATAGTTATGCCCTGTTGGCTCGCCTCCTGATATATAGAATCCATCGCAATTATATCGGATTTAGGAACCTGACTCTCAGCTATACCCCAACTGAGAGAGATAACATTAGGCTTGACGTTGTTTATCATATAATTGAGCGCAGACGTCAATGACGATACGGTATCGTTATTCGCTATTACCAGTACAATCCTGGCATCTGGGGCTGAAACATGCGCCCATTCAACATCAAGGCTTGTTTCCTCAACCCAATGCTCATCGACATTAAACCCCGTGAAATTCAGGTATATGACACTCAGATTAACGGCTGGAAGCCCAGTCATGTGGTCGAAGGCAAATATATCATAGTTCAGATTTGGATCCCCAAACGCATCGACTATTCCGATCGTCTCTCCCTTCCCAGTTAAGCCGCTAGAAAACGCTGGAATATAGCTGTATGCCTGATATATCTGATTTGGATAGTAGACCAGGGCGTTTGACTGCTGCATGGGCACTGCATCTATATATGGGGTGGCGGTTAAATTCTGAGGCATGCTGATGTAACCAATATCAAAACTCTTCAATATGCCGGCAAGTTCAGAAAATTCCAAATTGGATAATCCTGAGACTATAAGATAATTACCCATTTTATGAAATTTAAAATCCATCGATCTGAATATACTAAAAGATAAACCGCTGTAATTGACTATAATTATATTATCAGCCTTATTATAATTAACGGAAGTGATATTATAATTGCTGACATTCATATCATTGGATCTCACATATGCATTGTCAGTACCGTTCAGATAATATGCATATGACGAGAACAGAAGAACCGCGATCATCGTCAGTACCATAAGTTTTATAGACAACTGCATTAAACCTCATATTACAAATATAGTTAATATTATTATCGTATTTTCAAAGAATTGTTTGATGCGTGCTGATCTAACTCAGGAATCCGCGAAAATATGAAAAATGTTGTTTTAAAAAATTTATCCATCTACAGATTTTTCAGTACCTTGTTCCTTGCGGCTACCATATTCCTAAGTTTCTGTTCTCCTATCTCCCTGCTCCTGGTTCTCAGACCGCAGTCTGGATTGATTCTCACGATCTCCGGATCCTTGATTATCTTCAATGCATAGTTGATTCTGTCTTCTATCAGTTCCACCGGCTCAATGTAATCTATGTGTACGTCCGTTACTCCTATGCCTATGAATTTTCTCCTCTGAAGGCTTTCATTGATCTCGGTGAAATATTTCAGATCGTTGAATCCTGGCCTCTTGTCATCGCTTAATCCACGCTCCAGAAGGTCTCTGTTTGAATATTCCAGATTGTATCCATCAATTTTGAGATCTGGTATCCTATCGTATAGCAATCTGTAGTCCCTGCTGTAACATACATGCATGCTTATTTCGCCATCTATACCCTCCACCGACCTGTTGATGGACTCAACAACTATATCCATCTCATCAGGATGCGTGGTCGTTGCTGGCTCGTCTATCTGGATCTCAAGTTTACGTCCACCCGAAACCTTATCCCATGTACGCTGTATGTCCTTCAGTTCTTCGTTTATTATTCTTGCAAACTCCATAGCAAGATCTTCTCTGCTCTCATAGTAATCGTTGAATGACCACTCCATCATGGTGTATGGGCCTGTGATTGGGACCTTTAGAGGTCTATCGGTCGATCTCGCCACGAAATTGACCTCATCCACATGGAATGGTTCTCTCCTTTCGAGTCTGTCTATGGCAGATCCTTTCCTGTAGTAACGATTATCGAAGGAACGAACCATACCATAGAATATTATTCCCTTGATGCGTTCTGCCGGATGCTCATACATTTCCCAGCGAAACATCTCGCCTCCTATTCCGACATTGTCAAGGCCAGATCTTTCGAATACCTCAAGCGTTTCCCTTGTGGCTTTTTCAGCAAGCTCTTTGAATCTTGGAGTACCCTCAATCTTGTGAAAATCTCTGGCAAGATATTCTGGTTTGCGAAAACTTCCAATTTCCTGAGTTATCAGTTCCTTCATGCCGTATCACCCATCTTTCCAAGCACCTCTACCTTTATATCTGCTATCTCTCTGGGCAGAAAGTCCATATAATCATCATGCGTGATGAGATCCACGGAATCATCCATCTTTTTCTCAATTGAAGCGCCTTCTATCTTTGTTTTATGGGCGCTTACAGCCTTTATGCCTAGGCTGTCTGAATAATTGATCAGATCTCTGTCGACGCCATCGGCCACCAACGTTTCAAATTTGTGTTTCAAGCCCTTCAGGTTCTGTTCATTCGGGGTTCCCTTGGCAATTAGTATAACACCAGTTGACTGGAGAAGTGGATCAAGATAGGAGATGTTGTGCTTTCCATAATCAAAGACATCGAAAAGCACAAGCTTTCTCCCACCGAAAGCCTTCACTATCTTTATGTATTCATCCACCACCGATCTAAGTAGAACATCCTCTCTAAGATCGGCCTCCAATCTTGACATCCTAACTAATGAATATGGAGAAGGTAGAAACAGCGAAGATTTTCTGTCAAGCTGATATGCAGGCAGCGGTGGATTTTCTTCAAGCTGTTCGAACTTTGTCAGATCCTTGAAAATACGCGGAATCCCATAAAACTCAGGCATTCTGTAGAACGTATTAGTTTCAAGATATCTGGTGAGCGGACCTAGCTTCACATTCTCCATAGATAGGACAATCGGTCTGAGTATATCGTACCAGTTAAACAGCGGATCCGTATATATCTCTATCCCGGATATCTCCATCATTTCATAGAACGCGTTCTTCTCCTCTCTTATGATCTCGGAGAGATCTTCTGTCTTAATCATGCCTCTCTCCCATCTATTATAGCTTCGCCTCAATTTCTCGCTTCTTGGATAAAGCCCATAAACAAGTGTCTTCAACATATAAACACCTCAGATAGTCTCAAGTATCTGTGCGGCAACCTCGTTATGCCCGAGCGGCATAATATGGATACCATCTACATATTCTTTTACTTCGTCAAATACCTCGGTTATTATCCTGACGCTGGTGGATACGATATCATCACTGTTCAGAAGACGTTCTCTTATCTCCTCCGGTATCATTATACCAAGATTTTGGGAAAACTTGACCTGACTCTTCTTGGTCAATGGGAGAAATCCAGCAAGGAGCTTGAAGTTTCGCCTTCTTATCCAGTCCTTCTCGAGGTATTCCGGAGAATATATGGCCTGCGATATGAAGAAATCAGCGCCAGATTTCAGCTTTGCACCAACTATCTCCTGCTCCACTTCTCTGTACGGGTTGAGGGCGGCCCCAACTGTGGTATTCTCCCTGCTCTTCACCAATTTCATGATCTCCATGACATCTATCTCTCTGACCTCTCTAGACTCATATTTCGGATTTATGGGGTCGCCGCCTATAGTGAAAAAATTTCTGATACCCACCTTTGCTGCAGTTTCTATCTGCGAAAGTATGTAAACCCTGTTTTTGTCTCTGGGAGTTATATGCGGAATTGGGATTATATTTCGCTCACTGGAAATTATGTATAATGCCATTATTGGATCTATTCCAGGGCTTCCACGTGGATTTTCAGGACATGTCAGTGCATTAACTCTGCCATCCAGCATATCTGCGGCCTTCAAGAGATCCTCCGTACCGGATTCTCTCGATGGGACTATCTCCACCGATTTGACGAAGTCTATGGATTTAATACTGCTGGAGAGCATATCTTTCCTCCTATTCAGCATTGCAAATAAAGTTTTCTTACTAAATAATTACCAATGGTAATCTGTTATTTCTAACCGATGGAATGGCCTCAGAATTTCTCAATACCAGGAGTTTCAAAAATAAAATAAAAAATGAATGTGTGAAGGACAATAAAAATAATGCCAGAGCAGCTATCTCAGTATTCTGGCATGCCGCCGCCCGGCATTCCCTGGCCCTGGCCACCTTGACCAGATGGCGGGGTGGATTTCTTGCTTGCAATAACATCGTCGATCCTGAGGATCATCGTTGCCACTTCGACCGCACTTTCGAGGGCATGCGTTTTGACCCTGAGCGGATCTACGACACCCTTCGCCTTCATGTCGCCAACGCCGTTGTTGTCAAGATCCACACCCATAGATATGTGCCCTTTCTCGTGCTCAGCCTTCAGCTTTATGAGGGTATTTATCGGGTCTATTCCAGCGTTCTCAGCCAGAGTCCTCGGTATTATCTCCAGTGCCTTGGCGAAAGCCTCTATTGCGAGCTGCTCTCTGCCTCCCACGCTGTTAGCATACTTGGCCAATCTCATGGCAAGCTCGGCCTCAACAGCTCCTCCACCCCAGAGGAATTTTCCGTCCTCCTTGGTTATGGCAACGACCCTTATGGCATCGTTGAGTGCTCTCTCAACCTCAGAGACAACATGATCTGTTCCTCCCCTTATGAGTATGCTGACGGCCTTTGGATTCTTGCAGCCCATCACAAAGGTCATTCTGTCATCGCCAATCTTGCGCTCCTCAACGGTTTCAGCCTCGCCGAGGACAGATGGCGTCAGGTCATCCAGATCTGTTACGATCTTTGCACCTGTGGCCTTAGCCAGCTTCTCCATGTCACTCTTTTTAACTCTGCGAACAGCGTATATGCCTTCCTTTGCAAGGTAGTGTTGTGCAACATCGTCTATACCCTTCTGGCAGAGCACGACATTTGCACCGCTCTTCTTTATCTTCTCAACCATCTGCTTGAATGTGTTTGTCTCCTGGTTCAGGAAGTCCTGTATCTTGCTTGGATCTGATATCTGTACCTTTGCCTCGATCTCAGTCTTCTTTATCTCCAAGGCCGAGTCTATAAGGGCTATCTTTGCATTCTTGACAACATCAGGCATCTTGGAGTGTACCTTCTCCTTATCGATGACTATTCCGCTTATGAATTGAGTGTCATTGACACTTCCGCCATTTTTCTTGTCTACCTTTATGTTTGCAGTGTCAACTATTGTCTTACCGTCCCTTACCTCAGCAACGGCATTGACCGCTTTTACAACTAGATCCGCGAGGAAATCATTCGATAACCCTGTGTTCTTGCCAGAGAGGGCTGTGAGAGCGATCTTCCTCAGCGTTGCGTCATCCGTTGACTTCTCGGCGATCTCATCTATTATTTTCCTTGCCTCATTCACAGCAAGCCTGTATCCGTTGGAGATCACCGTTGGATGAACGCCCTGATCGAGCAGCGTCTCAGCCTGTTTCAGAAGCTCTCCAGACAGGACAACTGCAGTAGTCGTACCGTCACCGACAGCCGTATCTTGGGCTTTAGACACTTCCACTATCATCTTGGCTGTCGGGTGTTCTACATCCATTTCCTTCAATATCGTAGCACCGTCATTTGATATTATTATGTCTCCGATTGAGTCGACCAGCATCTTGTCCATGCCTTTTGGACCAAGAGTTGTTCTGACAGCATCGGCAATGGCCTTTGCTGCTTCAATATTGTTTCTCTGTGCATTCTTACCCTGTTCCCTCTGGGTACCTTCTTTCAGAACTAGAATTGGAACCTGTCCCGTCATCATATTGCTTATCACCTAGCAAACGGATAAATATGTTCTTCAATATAAACTTTACTAAAGTTTCCATGAAGATACCATGCCTTATTTATCGCATTATTCGTGTGTACTATAGTTTCAGCTGAAAGAACTCTCTGCTTTATGAAATGACCTATAGCTATACTCACATATTCCATGAAAATCTGAAATTTCCATCGCCCGACACACATTCCGGATGCATTATATCTGATTTCATCAATATTCTTAATGAACGTCGATGCATTGCAATTTCTATCAATTGTTGAATGGCGTACCTTGAGGTTATAGATTGCAAAATATGAGGATAGAATCTTCGATCTATGCGATTAGCGTCATAACCGCATAGTTAAATTTTTAATTGGAGAGGAATTATATGGTCGTGGATCAAAAAGACAGAGACATTCTCAATCTGCTGATGGATAACGCGCGAATAAGCAATACGGAGATAGCTAAAGTCTTGAATGTGTCTGAAGGAACCGTTAGAAAACGTATCAAAAAGATGATGGACGACGGGATCATAAAGAGATTCACGGTAGAAACGAGCGATGATACTATAGATGCCCTAGTACTCGTAAAAATAGATAATAAAAGGTACAAGGATGCACTTCAGAAGATCAAAAGCAGATTTAGAGAGGTTTATGAATTCAGCGGTAAGATAGATGTTGCGATACGGATAAGAACAGACTCGACGGACAATCTTAACAGGATTGTAGATCAGATCAGGGAGCTGGATGGTGTCCTCGACACCGATACATTGATCAGGTTACAATAACTTTTTCTACCCCCATATAAGGAGACTCCCTGCTCATGAGATATTTTTCAACGCTCATGTTCCTCTTCGAAGCCTCTTCAATGATTCTGCTGGCCTCAGGGCCGGAGATTCTTATATGATGTCTGATATCCAGGCATAGATGGCTGTTGAAGAATATCTCGATGGATTTCTGATCCGAATGTTTCTCAACCGATCCTTTAGACTTTCTCTTTAAAATTTCCACATATTCTGCTTGCTTGAATCTTGTGTATTTTCTTACATATTCTGATATGGGAATATTCAGCTTTTCACTTCCTGAGATTATATTCTCAGCTATATTACCATACAATCTGTAAATTGATCCATTCTCCATCACTATTTTTAAAATACTTTCATCGTTGATGCTGTTCATCGTCCAATTCGTCTCCACAGCATGATGGTTTCCTTATTGATGAGTTCTTTTGATCATGCATATATTGTGTCTACTCCTCAGCCGAATCTTCGGATCTTCCTTCAGCGAAGGGACCTCTGCCTATATATCTGATTCAATATAGGCCTCATATCGTGCTGTCTATAGTCTGATGTTCCAACCGTCCCAATTCCATTCTCATCAGTCTTGCAGAATTTATATTGATTATTTCTATTGAAGAAAGTCCATGTATCTCATCGCTGAAGCTGTTGAGATTTGCCGTTTCACCCAAACCCTGACTTCTCTATGAACCTTAAACATGATGTGACTGTGCTAGATTACTAATACCTCGTAAGTATACTGATTCATGCGTTCTCGGGCTGAATGGTATCCATTGAAAGAGGTGATGATACACAGGCCTTCCATAGAAATCGAATATGCCATGCTTGCTCCAAAACCTTTTCTGTTTGAACGTGCATTCAATGTAGGGAAGGCTATAAGGGAACATCGGCGGCTGGAGGAGATATTAGAAGAAGAGGGTGTAAGGGTTAGGAGGCTGGAGGATGAGATAATAGAACATGCAGAAAACTCCCCCGAATTCAGGAGAAAGCTTATAGAATATATACTTCAGAACATCCATTTCTATGGAAAGATGGATGAAGTAAGATCTGCAATGCAGGATCTTCAAAGAAATTTAGAAAAACTAGACAGTTCCACACTTTTCGATTATATGGTCCTAGAACCGTCCATTGATCTGAAGACTGATTATGAGAACAGAGCAGTTTATCCTACCGTTTATTCCAATATTCCACTTGCAAATCTATATTTCATGAGAGATCAACAGGCTGTTGCTGATAGAGGTATGATCATTGGCAATATGAAACGAGATCAGAGAAAGAAAGAAACTGAGATCACCGAATTTTTCTTCAGAAATGCGATGGGGGAAGCAAATATTTTCAAGGTTCCGCAAAGTTCACATTTTGAAGGGGGCGATTTCATGCCGGCGGATAGTTTCAGTCTGATCGGCGTGGGGTTGAGAACTGATCTGAATGGTGCCTTCTCTGCTATGAATTCAGGCATGATTACAAGCGATGAGGTTATTATCGTAGAAAATCCGAAATACGAATTCTCTAAAGGAGACAACATGGTGAATATGCACCTCGATACCTATTTCAATATAGCTGGTGATGGAATAGCCGTGACATCCATGTATCTGGCATCACGCGCAAAAGCAACGATATACGGAAGAGCATCATCAGGAAATTATGAAAGGGTAGGTGAATCGACCCTGCTTGACTATCTTAAATCAAAGAATTTCAACATAATTGATCTCAGCATACCGGAACAGCTGGCCTATTCTTCAAACTTTCTCACCGTCAGAGACAGACGAATAATATCGGTTGAGGTCAAAAGCGTTGTGAAGAGGTTAATATCAGATGGTGCTTTCGATGCGGTAACGGAGAATATAGTCAGACAAGAGCTTTCCAAAATGTCAGATGGGATCTTTCCTGACAGGAGAGACGTTTCATCGGCAGGAATTGAATATATCAATGCCGAGCTTATAGAGTTAACAGGAGGATATGGCGGCGCCCATTGCATGACGGCGACATTGGAGAGGCAGAACTGACTAGATATGTGGATAAGCATTCCCTATCAATAATTGTGTATTAAAATTCTGCCTTCTTTCAATATGCGAGCTACACCTAAGCTGAGTCTACTGATCCTACTTTCAGTGAAAAGATATCTGCTCGTACTTGTATATTCTAGTTAGACCAGAAAGCACGATGACCAGGGGCGTGTATTGGAACTGCACCAGCTCTCCTCTCATCAGTTTTGCACATTTTTCATTGAATTTCATGATTAGTTGAAGTTTGTGTATCTCATCGCAAAAGTTGCTGAGATTTAAAGCTCTTTCAGGTCCATCAGATTCCGTTAAAAACTTCGTTAAACAGCTCAGGTCAATCATAATTTGTAAATCTTCATTGAAGCGACTTTAAACAGCATGTTTTTCATGACTCGTGAGCTACTCCTAAGCTGAATCCTCGATTTTTCCTTTCATCGAAGAATCTCTATCTTTCCGGACATCCGTACAAGCCATATATCGCTATGACCACGGATGTGTATTCGGTTCGCACCGATCCTACTTAGGTATAATTCTATTGTGGGAATTCCGTGTATCTCTTGTTCGAAAAAAGAGTTTTACTGCTTCCTCCAAATCCCTAACCTCTCTATAACGACAGACCTGAAAAATAGGTGAAGACAGACATAGGTTTACTTCCAGGTCATCACATATATTATGACTATGATATCTATCACGATTATTCCGAATATTTCGCTTTCGGCAACTGAACCCCATTTAACAGCATTCTCTATGAACCAAGAAATCATGATTATAATAATTGAAGAGAGACCGCTTCCGTAATTCTTCATCATCACTCTGGACAGACTAATGGTAAAAAATGAGATACTCGATAGTATGAAGAACCATATGGAAACGAAATTATGCGGATAGGTACCCTCATGATATATACCTATCAAGGCGAGGAACAGCCCAGATATTATAAAGAAAGAAAGCCCCGAAGTTTCGACCTTGTTCTTCGAATATAATATTCCAAACGATGAAAAGATTCCTATAAAAAGACCAGTTAAAATCATTCCATCATTATAGATGAAGGGAAAGGTTGGAGCTGGATGCCCGTTCTGAATTAGGTTTCCTCCACCGAGATCACTCAATGCATTATGAGTGACAGAAAACCATGGATTGAACATAATCGAAACCAGAATCGTGATCCATGCTGATATTATGGCCAGAGCTGACGTTATAAATAGAGCTCTCTTGGAGTTTAAGGGCGGAATCATATTAATATTATGCAATTTGACCTTAAAAATTCCATGCAATGATATTCTGAACTTCAGGGCCGGGACCGGGAATCGAACCCGGGTCCGGGGATCCACAGTCCCCAAGGATAGCCACTACCCCACCCCGGCCATCGTATCAGAACAACAAATTGGAAATCGTAATATTCTAACGATTGATAAGCTTTTCCTTATTTTCCACATTCATGAAGGCAAATGTTTCGTTTCTGCAATGAAATAAAGGTTGAACATGATTAATTAGGATGATTTGATGTGGGGCTATGCCTTTATTACTTCTATTAATTCTGATCGGTATTTCAGTTGGTGCTCTGACAGGAATAACAGGAAGCAGCGGTGTTTTGATCGTTGTACCGGCTTTGAGTCTCATGGGCCTTACATTTCAGGATTCCGTTGGAACAAGTCTTCTAGTTGACGTTATAACAACTTCGACTGTCATCTACGTCTATTTTAGAAACAAGAACATAGACATAGCCCCGGCATTGATAATGGGACTTGGTGCACTACTTGGAACTCAGATAGGAATAAGGATAGCCATAAGCGTGTCAGAGACCCCGCTTGAGATAGCCTTTTCAATACTGACCATGGCGCTTGCTGTGCAGATGTTCAGAAGGGCGAGGGGCCATGGAATTAACATAAAGGAGAAGAACGCAGACAACACCAGATCGCATTTTTTTCTAGCATTTCTTCTTAGCATACCCGTAGGCGTACTAACTGGAACGCTGGGTACGAGTGGCGGAATAATGTTCATAGGTATACTTATGCTGTTATTTTCGCTTAGTGCTCAAAAGATGGTCGGAACGGCCACGCTTGCAATGATCTTTTCTGCTCTGAGCGGATCAGCTGGGTATATCATTGTGGGAAGGATTTCCCTCTTAGATGCAGCCATAATAGGATCGATTTCGCTTATCTCAGGTTATTTTTTCTCGACAACAGCCAACAAAATAAGGGAAAGTTTGGTTTATGAGGCTATAGGTTCAATATTTGTCATAGTGGTTATAGTCGAGATAATGAAGATCACTGGATTTGTGTAAGTCAGCCAAGTGATGGGAACGGCCATACATGATTAGCGATTCGGCATGTGCGGGTGCATAATCGGATCGGAATGAGCCCATCATTTTTTAAATAATGGTAGAGATGCCTCATCCATCAATGCAAAATGCACAGGATGTTATTATGTGAGCTACTCCTCAGCTGAAGCTTCGGATCTTCCTGCTTCAACGACCAAACTCGGTCCCCATACTGCCAGATCGCATTTTCCCGTCATTGGAAACTTTCTTTCGGATCACGTCTGGAAGAAGGGTTACGGAGGTTGCGATCTCCACAGGCGTCTATTCGGATCTCATCGATCCTATTCAGTTATCATCCACTTGGTTTTCATGGATGATACAAGAGAATATGGGAAGACGATCTATAAATATTTCCATTGAAGGGAGTCCGTGTATCTCCTGTACGAAGAGAGAGTTTTACTGCTTCCCTCAAACTCCTAACTTCTTTATAAAGGTTTAGGATCGTCCTGACGGAGGTGTCTATTTGGAGAAAAGCAGGACAACAATTATTATCGGAATTCTTATAGTTGTTCTTCTGCTTCTGACCGCTTCGATCATCGTTGAGCATCGAAGAACAACCGAAACCGGGTATCTAAGCGCATCACAGTTAGAGGCACTGAACGCTACAACCAGCAACATTAGTGTTCTGCCGGATTCAAATGAGATATTCATAAACAGCAGTGCAACGATCCTCGTGATGCTCGGGCCAATGAATTCTCCCAGCATGTACAGCTTTGAAATTTTTGGACTGTATAATCCTCATCTTATAATAAGAGTCGGAAGTCTTGTAAGGTTCTATGCAGTCAATGTAGACACGGACTCTTATCATAACTTTGTCATAACCGATATGGCTCCGCCGTATGGCTATACAATCATGGGGAACATGGGTGAAATGGGGTCAATGATGCCATATCTACCACCCCAATCTGAAGGCCATTTTGCCTATTATGTCTATGATTTCAGTTTCGCCCAGACAGGGACTCTGTGGTACATATGCACATATCCAGGACACGCCGAACACGGGATGTACGGTGAAATAACCGTTTCATCAGCGTGAAGAAATTGAAAGAAGACAAGTATTCCGCAAGCCATTATTAACTTGAATATTCAGAACTTACTTTCAAGGAAGAGATCTCCGGCCAGACATCTAATTCATTCTGGATCTATCAATAGTGCACACAGGCTTGTATTCGAGCTTTACCAAGGCCATTCTCATAGGGCCATTCTTATAAGTCTTGAATTATTTTTCATTAAATTCTATCATTGGTAGAAGTTCGAGTACATCATGGTCAAGGATGGGAGTTTTATAGTTCTTATAGAAACATAAATTTCCTATAAAATTGGATATATCGAATCAATGATCCGTTTCAAAAAATATAGGTACATATTTATATTGTTTGAATTCTAACTTTGAGCGGTGGTATCGTCGGCGGATCTCTACTTTCTTGATATTGAATCGGAATACATTGAGAGTGCCGCCTTGCAGCCGTCACCCACCGCTGAAGCTATCTGGGCGAAACTTCCAGAGGTGACGTCTCCGGCAGCGTAGATGCCTGGGACGCTTGTCCTCTGTCTGGAATCTACGACTATGTAGCCTCTTTCATCCAACTTTACGCCGCTGTCCTTCAAGAAGGATGTCTGTGGGATTAGGCCGACGTACACAAAGACTCCGTCTGTTTCAATGACCTTTTCCTCTCCACTTGTTCTGTCTTTGTATCTAACACCTGTTACCTTCTTTCCATCCCCCACAATCTCAGTTACCTGTGCATTCATAATATATGGTATCTTCCTGCTCTTGATCTCCTGTACGTAGGCATTTTCGCACATGTATTTGGGCATGTATTCGATTATAGTTACATCTTTCACATATTCGCTCATGGATATGGCCGCTATGGCTCCTGAATTTCCTCCACCTATAACAACGACTCGCTTTCCCTTGAACAGGTATCCATCACATGTGGAACAGTAAGAGGTCCCCTTTCCAAAGTATTCAGATTCACCTTTAACGCCAAGATGCTTATGCGTTGTTCCTGTCGTAATCACAACATACTTCGCATGATAGATATCGTCGCTGGTCTCTATATCGAATCCACTTGCGGTCTTCTTTATGGATCTGACCTCCACACCTTCCCTGATTTTTGCATAGTTAGCAGCATGATCCGAAAAAAGTTTTGCGAGTTCAGAGCCGACTATGCTTTTGAATCCAAGATAGTTTTCCACAAGAGGTGCCTCTGCAGTCAGGCCGCCCGCAACGGATTTGTCAAGGATCACGACTGAGAATCCGGACCTTGCAGCATATACTGCAGCAGAAAATCCTGCTGCGCCTGCACCGACTATGACAACATCAAAGTCTCTTTCTTTTTCCTGTGATGATACTGCATGTAAGTTAAATTCCATGCCCCTTCATTATTAATTTATTAAAAAGATTAACTGTATCAGCCTATGCTAACGGATCTCTCATGCTCCGCGGATCGGCTACAATAGGATGAGCAGGATGAAAATGGATCGATGAATCAAATGATGGCTTTGAGTGCCTTGGACAGACTAAAATCTATCCCGAAGTGCCTTAGATCTCTGGATATCAAAGGAAGATATCTTATATTTGAAAAGTTTACAAGCATCCCTCGCTGTACACGGCTGACAAATTCTGAAAGGGCGTAATAAGCAGAGAAATTCTTCTTAAGACTACGGACATATCTGTCCTCAATTTCATTCAGAGTGCCACCTTCAGATATGGATCTGTAGAGCAATTCTGCAGATTCTATGGATGGAATTATTCCTTCACCAGTTAGCGGTGATACGGTTCCAATTGCCTCGCCTATTCCAATTATATTGCCTTTCACAGCTTTTTCGAATAAAGGTTTCATCCGTATCTTCCTGCCTGTTATCCTCAATCTTCGATAAGCATCTATGAAGGCAAGATCCTCACGCCTTATTGAGCCGACGCCCACATGCGATAGGCCTGACCCAAGCGGGAATTCCCATAAATATCCACTACCATTCTTTAAGAATAAAAAATAAAAATCGTCATGGATCTGCGAATCTGTGAGATACTCCTTTGTGAAATATGTCACATCATCAGGCGTCTGCCCTAAATAATATCTGGAGACCCCGGTTGCATCAACGATGATATCTGTTTCTCTGTTATTTTTAATATCTATATCTCTTCGAAGATCTTCTTGAAGCCTGTTGCGATCGAATGTTATGAGGCCTGATGGCCTAAAGTCAACCATAGAACCATTTTCTCCTGCGAATGTAACGTTTTCTGCCCAGTGTAATACATAGCCTTCAAAATCAAGATCGATTTTTGACATGTACTCCTTCATCTGGTTGAAATTCGTTCCATACGCACACGGTATGTAATGGTTCGGTCTCTTGACATCGAAGGCATCAACGTCGAAACCTGATTTTTTCAATCGTTTATAAAGATAAAGACCAGATATACCGAGACCCATCACAGAGATTTTCATCCAGTATCATCATTTTCCAATTATTATATAAAGGTTATGTATAAAAATAATATCGATTCATAAAAAATATTTGCCTTTATATGTGAAAAGTTTGATCTCGTTGCCCTCAGTCCTGCCCTTTATTGTTATGATCCTGAATGTCTGAGCATCCATCAGCTGGCTTTCATCTTCAGTCCTTGAGATAACTATAAAATTCTTCACCTGAGGTTCCTTCGTTATGATCTTACCATCATTGGAAAAGAAGACATTTCTGTTTATCCTTCCTCTTTCCTCGGTATCCACATCTATCACATCTATGTGTCTGTTTCTCACCGCAGTTAAAATGTATTTCCTTTTGTCCACCGAGATTATCGCACCTTCCGGAGCATCCAGAATTCTAAGTGAATAAGTGAACCTAAAGAATTTCCTACCCTCCTTTACTCCCGCCAACGACTTTGAAACTATAAGCGTGGCGAAGTAGTGATCCAGTATGAAGGAAGATATGAGATCTCCATCGCCCTTCTTTCCCAGATATATGTCTATTCCTTCAGGCTTTTTCTCTATCTTTGATATGAAAGATGCGGCATCCATCTTCCTTCTTTTCTCCATTATCTTTTCAATGGATTCCAGAACTCCTGACAGCATATCGTCATATTTCATACTCACTGTTCTCAACTGTATGGTGGCCTCAAAATAGGATCCGGTAACCTTATTACAAGTTGGACAGCTTATATAATTGACCGAATATGGAACGGAAACGATTTCAACTTTTGAATCCATATTCTGTCTTTCGATGCTGACCTTCAATACCAAATTTCGGCTGGACTCATCGAAATATATACTTTTGGGATCGCCAGTGATCTTGGCCACTGGATCGGTGCATTTTATCTCATCCATTATAAGTGGTAAAAGACGATCGGCGTAATCTTCTCTGTACCATTTCTTTCCTATCCTAACAGATCCGCATTTAGGGCATATTGCTATATTAACATTGCCTATATTTTCGATATTTGCACGTTCATAAAGGCACTGGCTGCATACGCCATGTTCAATGGCCTCATTCTTGCCACAAACTACACATTTCATTAATTTATCATTCACATATTACAAATTGATACTTCTTTTTTACGTAATTGCTGAACTACCTTCGGATCGCCTTTCACATACCGAAAAGCGTATAGATCCTGGCAAGTACCTCCTTATCCTCGATCAGCGATCTCAATTCTGATCTCAACCTTGAACGATCGTAATCGAACCTTTTCAATTCTATAGAATTTTTATCAGGATCGTAGACAGCATATGAGGGAAACCTCTGATCTCTAGGCTGTCCTATGGATCCTGGATTTATGATAAAGTTCCCGGCATATCTAAGGACAAATTGGTAGTGTGTGTGCCCTACGAAGTAATTTGCAGGGCCGATTGGAGCCCCTATTGCACTTTTCATATGATCTGGAACAGACCATGGATACATATATCCATACAGTTCGTCTCGTGGCGAGGCATGTATTATCTGAAATTTCAAACCATCCACATCCATCTCTTCCCTGATCTTAAGAGATTTGAGATAGGATATGTCATTTTTTCCGAGTTTCCTGATCGTTATGTTATTGCGCGTATAGATGGACAGGTCGTGATTTTCCTCTCCACACCTGCAATCAACTGAATATGCAACGGCATAGTCATGGTTTCCAGAGACAATGACATCTGCGTTGCTTCTGATTATATCGAGAACCTCCGCTGGATTTGGGCCATAATCCACGGCATCTCCACAGAATATAAGCTTATCGTACTTCTCCTCCTCGATCACGCGAGACACCGGTATTATATTCGCATGAGCATCGCTTATTATGAGATATCTCATATACGGAAATGAACCCACATGTTAAAAGGCTTTCATCATTTCATCTTTATATGGTGATCGAAGACCAGGATCCTCAGAAAGCTGAGAACTTGAGCTCTGTCTGCTAATACATGGATCTTCGTAACGCAAAAAATTTATGAGTAAATGAATTATATTTGTGGACCGGTTCAATCCATCACGAAGGTTTATGCGGTATGATCGACAGAATCTGCACCCCACCGGAAAATGTAAAGAAGCCGGTGTTGATGAGGAAATGGATGGTACCAAGGGCATACAATGCCGTATGGATCACAGTAGCTAGAGTTTTAAAGATCTATACGTGCAGGTCCATATCGATCCTTGGCAGAAAAAAGCAAAGTTTACAAGATCAGTACACGTGGTAAAATGCAGATCAGGATAGGCTGTTCTGGTTGGTATTATCAACATTGGAGAGGAACTTTCTATCCGGAGGATCTTGATAAGAAAGAATGGTTCAAATATTATATGAGCAAATTCGACACTGTGGAGATCAACTCATCCTTTTATTCTTTTCCAGATAGGAAGAGAGTTAGATCTTGGGAAAAACAAAGCTCCGACGATTTCATATTCAGCGTGAAAATGAACAGATCAATAACACACGTGAAGAAGCTTAGAGACGTTGAGGAAGATCTTACTTCGTTCTACGACGCTATTGATGCGCTTGGAAGGAAACTCGGATGTGTACTCTATCAATTTCCGCCTTCCTTCAAATATTCTCCTGAAAATCTCATTCTCATAGAAAGTGTCATTAACAAAAAATTCTGCAATGTTGTTGAATTCAGAAATGTCACATGGTTCTCAGAGTCAGCAATGTCCCAATTGGAAAGAACCGACATGCACATCGCGGCCATAAGTTCTGATCGAATACCTCTATGGTTCAAAGGAGATTCGATAGTTTATCTGAGGCTCCATGGTGATGTCAATGGCTATGCCACTTATTATCCGGATGACAGGCTGAGAGCCTTTGCGCAGAAGATAGTCGATATGGATCCTGAAGTAGTCTATATATATTTCAACAACGATTACAACGGCTATGCGCCAAAGAATGCCATAACCATGAAGAAAATGCTTGAAGAGATGGTATGAGGAGCCTGATTGCGCAATCCGGGTATTTCAATGTTGGGAGGATCATGAAATTGCTTTTTGTTGCAGCCAAAAATAGAGAAAGTTATTAATTCAAAAACAAATAGAACCTCATGTCGAATGAACTGGCTGGAAGCTCAAGTCCATACCTGCTGATGCATGCAGATGATCCTGTGAACTGGCGTGCCTGGACCAAGGAAACGCTTAGAACCGCAAAAGAGCTGAACAAGCTTATATTCCTTAGTATAGGTTATTCCTCTTGCCACTGGTGCCATGTCATGCATGATGAGAGCTTCGTCGATTCTGAGATCGCGAAAATACTCAATGATCATTATATAGCAGTCAAGGTTGATCGCGAGGAGAGGCCGGATCTTGATGCATATTTTATGAAGGTATCTCAGGTTATAAATGGGAACGGAGGTTGGCCCCTGAACGTCATTCTTTTGCCTGACGGCAGGCCGGTTTTCGCCATGACTTATGTTCCAAAAGAGGACAGGAACGGCATGACAGGATTGAAAACCATATTGATTCAGCTTTCTCAAATGTACATCAGGAACCCTCAACAATTTGATGACCAAGCGAAAGCCGTAATTGACGCACTCGAGGAAAGATCAGGCATTTCAGCCAAGATAACAGAGTCCATAGGCGATCGCCTTTATGAATTAATAGCAAGATACCTTGACTTCACGGATGGTGGTTTTTCGGGACAGACCAAATTCTACAATACGCCAGTTCTTGAGTTTCTGATTGAAAGATATGAGGACAGACATGATGATAATATCAAGAGGTTTCTGGAAACAACCCTCAAGACCATAGCCATCCGTGGTGTTCACGATCCATTGTTCGGAGGGTTTTTCAGGTATTCAACTGATTCTATGTGGATAATACCACATTTTGAAAAGATGACCTACACGCAGGCTCAGCTGATGAAGGTTTACACGAAGATGTTTCTTCTTTTCAAAGATCAATTTTATGTGAAAATGATCGATGATATTTATAATTTCATGGACAGATACATGTATGACGGTGAAGCTTATTATACCGCCATGGATGCCGATTATAAGGGTGTCGAAGGAGGCCATTACCTCTTTCGGTATGACGATATTAAGGCGTTACTTGGTGATACATTTCCAAAATTCACAAGCGTATATGATATCAATGTAAATGGAAATTTTTCTGATCCGTTCGGACAAAACAGAGGGATGAATTTTCTCTATTTTTCAGGCACATACAATGAATTTGACGATCTGACCCAATCCAGGGATGTGCAGGAAGCCCTGGTCATCGGAATGTCGAAGCTCAGATCCATAAAGGAAGGGGATGATGTATTCATAGACAGGAAAAAACTTGTCGACATGAATGCCATGATGATTTCAGCGCTGACATGGGCATATAGATCCACTTCGGATGCCAGATATCTGAAACGTGCCTCGGATCTCTCGTCCTGGATCATCAAGCTGAACGAGGGATCCGTTGTGCATGGACTATTCAACGGTAAGATTCTGGAAATACCAACCATCCAAGATTACGCCTTTCTTTCTCAGGCAATGATCGATATGTTTGAAACAACCTTTGATGAAACATATCTTGAAAAGGCAAAAAACTTCGCCAAGAAGGCCATGGTTCTGATCAAAGACGGAAAATTGGCATATTCCTCTGAGATCACCGATCTGGATCCTGCCGACGGGGAAATAGAATCATCCTATGCTGTCTTCGTCAGGGTATTGGATGAAATATCCTTGCTAACGGATGATATAGATCTTCATGATACCTCGGATGGCCTTATAAGAAACGTATTCGGAAACGTCATTTCGTTCCCTGCGGCTTATCCCTCAATGGTTCGATCCGCTGAATTCCACCGGAATGCAAAGCATGTATATTCCGAACTGCCAAAGATAGAAGAAATCATGCACAGATCGCTTCTGCATAACGCCATATTCAGCGTGGAAGAATCCAAGAATTACAATGTCTGCGGGTATGGAATGTGCTATCCCCCATCAGAAACAGTTGAAGAAGTGCTGTCAAGAATTTCTTCATAATTGTGAGCTTTTCTTATCTTTCTGAATAATTATTTTTCGCAATTTCTATTTTATAATTATTTAATTTTAGTTTTAAATACTTCTTATGTATTCTTATTAATATGAACATAGGTACGTTTGACAGATTGCTATTCGCGTACTCAATAGGTTCACATATTCTTATCGTCCTGATGAGTATTGGACTGTCGGTTATATTGCCAGTGCTGGAATACATTGCCATAAAGTACAAGGATGCCTACTATGACATACTGACGCGTAGAGTTGCAAAGGCGTTGGTCATGTTCTTCGCCGTTGGAACAGCCTCAGGTGCCGTCATGGCGGTGGAACTGATAGATCTGTTCCCAAAATTTATGACCGTGATAGCAGTGGTCGGTGTCCTCCCGTTCTATTATGAGATATTCGCATTCTTCCTGGAAACAATAATGCTGGTTTCCTATTACTACTACTGGGATGTATTCAAGAACAGGATGCATCACTGGCTTCTGACTTTCGGCGTAGCTGGAGGCACACTCGGATCTGCTGTTTTCATAACCATGATCAACGCCTGGATGAACACGCCCAATGGATTCAATATAAGCTACTACGAGCAGACGGGCAAGATAATAGACGTTAATCCATTCATAACCGCAATGACGCCGTCTACTGGACGCGAAATATTCCATGTGGCAATAGTTACAGCATTCTCAGGGCTTATGGTTCTTGGAGCTTTCTTTGCCTATCAGTACCTCAGGTCAAAGACGTTCGAGGAAAAGAATCTCTGGCGCAAGGGCCTGAAGGTAACCTTCCCCATGAACATGTTTCTGATAATAATGGCTGGGCTTTCGGGCACACTGGAAATGAGTGGTCTTCTTGCATACCAGCCAGAAAAATACGCCGCCCTAGATCTGAATCCATACCCGATCGCAAAGGATGCCCCAGAACACTTATTCGGAACCATCGTTGAACAGAACGGGCATTATGTCGTGGTGGGAGGCATAAAAGTGCCTTTGCTTCAGAGCCTTCTCGCGGGCAACGGAAACCTCAATACCTCTGTACCTGGTCTTTCACAGTTTAATCCTAGTACATGGCCACCGCTTGCTGTTCATGATACCTTCGATCTGATGGTTCTTGGCGGCTCCCTTATAGGGCTGTACCTCTTTGTGACTCTCATAGCCTGGATACTCAAGAAGAAGCCATATGAAAACAAAGGATTCATGATAGCACAGATATTATTCGCAATACTTACCATACCAATCTATATAGCTGGATGGGTCACAGATGAGGTGGGAAGACAGCCATGGATAATCTACAACGTAATGACAGTCTATCAGGCGGCTAACTATTCACCATCGATTGTTGTTCCTGGTTATCTGATAATGGCCTTCTATACAGTACTTATGCCATTTTCATACTGGTATGCATTCAGGCTCATGAAGAAGGGAGACCTCAGATCCGAAATAAGATCCACTGGTTCTTCAGCAGTGGCAGGGAGGTGATATAGGTGCTTACACTCTTTGCAATCCAGTTTTTTACCACAGCTGCGGCTATAGCATTCCTTCTCACAGAACTAATGGGGGGTGTGATGCTTCTCCTTGACTGGAAAAACAGCGGATCTAAGATAATGGCATATGTGGCCCCTGTATGGGAAGTCACAGGCACATTTCTTGCCATGTTCGTGGTAGAGACAGATGCAACGTTTGCCGGCATATTGATTCCAGTGGCATTTGCATTTGCTGCGCTGCTCCTTGTATTTCTCATTCTCTTCATTATAAGAAACGTGGCAATAATACTGGGGGAATTCGCAGAGAAAAGGCGTATCTTCACCGACAGGCAGCTATATTACATATATGTGACCTCAACATTGCTCCTCTCAGTTGTATTTCTGGCATTTGTTTCAGCAGTGATCAGCGGTCATGGAGTGAGCATTTCCATAACAGGAAATCCTGTAAACTCCTTGAGTTCTGTTAATAATGCACAGGTCACATTCAATGTAATTAAATGGATGGTAGCACCCGGAGATATACTCTTCATAATTTCTGCAGTGCTGATAACCTTCGGGCTGGCGCCTGCATTGTATGATGTTAGGAGATTCGCCACGGTGGGAATTATATCTGCAGTACTCGGATTCGTTCTCGGCATCATATCGCTTGTACAGATGGGCGTACACATCAGTCCAATCATAGTCATACCCGCCCTCATAATAATGGGTGTACCAGCGATGTATCTCCTGAACATAGCAAAGAACCTCCTATCTAACAAAGCGATCTTCATCGTGTTGCTCATCATCTCGATCTATTCCCTTTATTTCACGGTGTATCCAACAGCAATGGGAGGCAAATTAGTTCTCTCGCAGGTTGTGACCACCGGACCAATGGTGCTTGGAACCATTCTCACTACCGCGGTAGGCTTCACACTTCTGGCGCTCATGCTCTCATTGTATGTCTATGTCAATTACAGAAGCAGCCAAGCACTAACTACCGCGAAATAAATAATTTTTTTGAAAAAAATTTTAATTTTTTACGGCAAATGATATATAATCAAGACTGCATGAGGAGATGTGAAACGAAGCAGACCAAATGCCTTCTCAAATAAAGCCGTTATCGCCTCCTCCAGTGAGCTTGCCTCGATCGCTGGCAGAGACGTCATGAAAGCTGGTGGCAACATATTCGATGCTGCACTGGCAGTCAGTGCTGCACTTTGCGTAACACAGAACAATCTCTGCGGCCTTGGTGGTGATCTCTTCGCACTCATAAGAGACGAAAACGGTGAAATTATTGATTTGAATGGTAGCGGACAGTCAGCAAGAGCAGCCAGCATAGAGTTCTATGAATCAATGGGCATGAGCAGAATACCGGAGCGAGGAATATATGCAGCCATCACTGTTCCTGGAATTGTCGGATCCTGGGAAACGATATACAGGAGATATGCAAGCCTGGATATTCATGAAATTCTGAAACCCGCCATACGCATGGCAAGGGAAGGTTTCCCAGTTACACAGAATTATTCGGAGTCCATAACACGCAGTGCAACACTTCTTGGAAGATACTCTGGCTGGTCTTCAATATTTATGCCTGGCGGCAGATCCCCAGCACCAGGTGAAATTTTCAAACAGCCAGATCTTGCCAATACTCTGAAATCATTGGCTGAAGATGGCTATGGATCCTTCTACGATGGAAGGCTTTCTGAAACCATAGCTGCCGGGCTAATTGACGCAGGTTCACTGATCGATGATCAAGATCTCAAGGCGTATAGCCCAGTACTGCGTAGACCGGTATGCACTGCCCTTGATGATTTCAAAATATATGAGACCTCACCGAACAGCCAGGGTATCACAGTGATTCACTGGGTGGAGAATCTTTTCCAAAGGGGGTATGGGACAGAATCCATGGCCGATGTCAAGGCGATCGATCTGATGGAATCGATGTATAACGCGTATGAGAAGAGAAGATATATAACGGATCCTACCTTCATGAAGAATCCAAATTATAAAGATTCGGGAATCGATTCTTTCGCAAGGCAGGAAAACAAAGATCCGGATAGAGGAGATACAACTTACTTTTCTATAAGCGATGGAGAGGGGCGTTCCGTCAGCATGATTCAAAGCAACTACATGGGCTTCGGTTCTGGCATCGTTCCAAGAGGTACAGGTTTTGTATTGCAGAATAGAGGTACATACTTCAGCCTTGACAAAACTCATCCTAACGCACTGATGCCAGGCAAGAGAACCTTTCATACCTTAGCGGCCTGCATAGTTGAGAAGCGTGGTGACCTGTATGCCTCATTTGGATCGATGGGGGGCGACATTCAACCACAGGTTCAGATGCAGATCTTGATGAACGTACTCAGAGAAAACTCTGATCCTCAGGCCATTATAGACAGGCCAAGGTGGGCTGAGCCATACACCATCTACGAGGATCCAGGCCCAATATATGTCGAATCTACGCATCTCGCAGAATATCTGTCCGAATACTCAAAGACCAGAGGCATAAGAAATAAAGAGGTTTCACCTGAATTTGGTACCGCTCAGATAACCACTATGCTTCCAAACGGTGTTGTCGTGGGTGCTGCCGATCCAAGGGGAGATGGGATTGCCATACCTGTCTGATTATTGATTTATCTTTGATTATCAATGTATTTTCGACAACCCTATTTCCTTTATGCTTTCGATTATAGGGTGCAGGGCTTCATATACGTTGGATGCCCTCTCAGTTATTGTTCCTGTGACGATCATATCAGCACCGGCCAACGCCAATGACTTTGCGGACTCTGCAGTCCTGATGCCCCCTCCAACTATGATCGGTATCTGCACTTCACTTTTAACCCTCTTGATCACATTTTCGCTGACATGATAGGGAGAGCCGCTACCAGCCTCGAAGTAAAGCAGTCTGAAGCCAAGGTACTGCGCAGCCAGCGCATAGGATAATGCGGTATTTTCATCGTCTCTTGGTATCAACCTGGCCTGGCTTACTCGTCCCACGGTCATTCCAGGATAGAAAACGAGATATGCCATCGGTATCTTTTCTATAGGCATGGATGAAAGCGGAATGGCAGCCTTAACTTGATGCCCAACCACATAATCGATGTTGCCTGAATTGAGCAGACTCATGAAAAATATTGCATCGGCTTTTGACGAGATCATGAGCGATGAACCAGGGAATATGATCACCTTCAGATCTGTACGATCCTTTATGGCAGTGATGGCCTCGTCCATCATCCTCATGTCGATATCCGTTGAACCACCTACCATTATGAAGTCCGTTCCGGCCATCTCTGCCTCCTCCGCTATACGTGCACATTCCTGAGGGGGCTTTGAAGCTGGATCTATCAGGGTCATATGCACCTTGCCGCTCTTCGATCTCTGTATCATCTCTTCTAGTACAGTCATCAGAATGCACCTGCGAGGAACGACGCCATGCCCACTATCATAGCATACTTTGATACCTTTTGGCCAGACGTTGGATTTCTTGATGATATCGCGCCTGAGGCTATAAACAGTGCATCCGCCACAAGAACAACGTACAGATAGTAAATGGATAGAATGTGAAGGGCAAAGGGCAGATAAGAGACAATAACTAGGACAGCTATGATTATATCTGAAAGCATTATCGCCTTTTTAACGCCATATCTCTTTGGAAACGTAATTCTATCAGAATCTCCGTTAACGTCCTCGACGTCCTTTATTATTTCTCTCGACATGTTGGATGTGAATGCAAGTAAGAAGAGGAATATCATCCTACTGTAAGAGAATACGGATACCCCGCCGAAGATGAAGATCAGACCTATAAGAAGGCTTATGACTGCGTTTCCGGGCAGTCCGGTCTTTTTAAGAAAATATTCGTAGGATACGAGCAGCACTTCGGCCAATATAACTATGAGCATCGCAACTATGGAGATGAAAACCGATATAACTATGGAAATGCCAAATAAAACCAGGAATATGGTTTCAGCTTCTCTCTTGGACATCTCTCCAGTGACAAGCGGCCTCTTTGGATGGTTTATTCTATCCACTTCCACATCCACTATATCGTTGATTATGTTGCCACCGGACGTGACAAGAAAAACAGCTATGGCAGCCATTGTAACCGGAACCAAATGAGCCGTGATCCTGCTTCCCACCGCTATGTATGCGGAGATATAGGTTGATATGAAACCCATTGTACCGTTGATCGGTCTTATTATGGAAAATCTGCTCATTCTAGGGAACTGAACATTATGCAATATATTATTTTTGCCTATGCTTCGGTCAGTGATGCAAAATATCCATCATCATCTCTTCGATGTGAGCGCAGCTCGCGTCTGTCTTGATGCCCGTTGGTGAAAACATGGTTCTGGCTGCAATATATCCAGCCTCCCTGATTTTATCTATAACCGAGGAAACTGGGGGAAGGCTGATATGTCTGAATCGTGCTATATCAGTCATATCGCAGAACAACAACCTATTTTCTTCCGGATTGAAATTTATATGGCCGGTGGATTCGAGTACATCTCTGGCAACCTCATTATCCTGTATCCTTCCCTTCCAGACAGGCCCCTCTTCAACGTCTGGGTACATGTCAGCGTGAATATCGTGCTTGTTGACATATCCCACCTCATGGATCATCCTTCCGGCGTTCTGAAAACCCTTTTCAATCTTCAGAAATATGCGATAATAATGTCCATGCCATATAGAAAGCATAGGCTCAATGGATCTGCCAAGCGCGGCTGCTCTCTTTGCCGTGTATCCTATCAGAAGCCTGATACCCATCTCATGCCTGAAAGTATCGTTCTGAATTAAAGCATCATACCTTATTCTTGTCTTATGCGGTACTGATCCGGTGAGGGCAGTCTGATCGGTTGCGGTTATACCAAGAAAACCACCACGTTTTACCCCCACCAATGCGGCATCAATATATGGAACTGGTGATCCGTATGGATCGATATCCACGTATTCAAACGAACCATGCTGCAATACACATTCAAAGGTATCATTCACGGCTGTCGCGTGGGAACCATTCCTCTCTATGTTATCCCTTACGATTCTATATGATTCTGGAGACACCTCTGCTATCGTGACCGAGGCGTTGGTTTCCTTAGCAATCCTTATTCCACGTATCCCGGTTCCGCCAAAACCATCCAGAGCAGTTTTTATACCCATTCGCTTTATGAATTCTATAGTTATATCTCGGTTTATCTTCTGATCCGCATTGTAGAAACCAGCGCCCCTCTTTCCGGGGCCATGATATATCTCAGGAACGAAGATCTCGGCCTCTCCCTCCTTTATTATCATTCCTCTCCCTTTAGGACATGCATAACCTTAAAGGGCAGAATATTCTTGTTTATAGGCGTAATATCGAATACCCTGACGCCCTCTAGACTCTTGATCTCCTGTAGGACTGGATTTCTCGATCTTTTATGCAGGGTCACAATGAGTGGCTTACCACATTTCAGAGTTTCCTCTATTTCAGCGTGCACCTTCTTTGTGGTGTTCTCTAACTTTCCGACCTCGTCTATGACGATAACATCGGCCGTTTCCCTTGCCTTCTGCAAACTCGGTATAAGAATCTCCTCGAGTATCTTTGTATCAACCCCGAGTTTGTCTATCTTTACTCTTGAGACGAAGTTGTCGAAGCAGAACTGTGCCTTTCTCTTGGATTCTATATCCTCAATTGTGTAACCAGTGAGTTTTCCGTTGTTCGTCACCTTCGATACGAGTACGCCCTGAACGTTGAGGTGGTCATTCCTAAGCATGTCTATTATCTTCTGCAGCGCTTCCGATTTTATCGAACCAACAGGACCTGTGATTCCGATTTTTATAGCCAACCTGCATCACTCCTCTATATACATAAGCGGATAGTCCATTTCCGGAATATACTTCAGGCGTGCCACGACCACGTTGCCGTCGTAGTTCACCTTAATCCTTACGTCCAGCATTTCTCCACTCAATGTCAGATATTTATATACGCCAGGTTTTTTATTATTGACCGATGGATCGATCTTGACTTCAGCCTCCTCAACAAAAGGCTGAACCATTATACTTTCCTTTATCGCTTTTTCGATATAACTCACATTCCCCTGGTTTATGGGTATACCAACATACTGATGATAAACTGTTCCGAGCTTGATGCCCGCTTCAAACACAGCTCTCTCCCGTGGCGTACATTTGAAATAATGTGATGCTGGATCTTTCATCAAAGGGTAATAACATAATTATAGATAAATAATATGTACAATAGTCTCGCATTCGTTTTTGATCGTGCATCTAAAATCTGTGGCTCTAAATCGTAAAGTGGCCGAAGACACATTTTCGTCCAAATATAAAGGCAATCTTCATGTGTTCTTGCGTTTACATCTCGATGCTTCCGTTCTTCAATATTGCTACTATACGATCATAAAGCGTATCATCTGCATTCTTGGATCCATATTCGATGAGATCGTCTATGAACTTTTCAGGATCTTTGCAGTAATCCACATATCGCTGTATCAGACTTCTTATCTTTGAATCCTTGTGTTCCATCCTATAAACTTCGTATGTTATTTCCCCCGTATTTACAGTCGGGCGAAGGGCGAGATATCCAATAGCCGTTTGTATCTTCTTTGGATCTATATGATTTGATTTTGAATAAAGCATCTTGTAGAATGCGAGCTGATCGCCGTAGTGGTTAGTCGAATTCCTTCTCTTATCCGTCTTGTAATCAAGTATGAGATATTGTTCTCCATCGCTGAAAATAGCGTCAATTTTACCATACAATATAAAATCTTCTGCCTCCTTCATATAAACTGATCCAGGGATCTTCACCTCTACCTCACTGCCTATCTGCTTCATGTGCCATTCTTCATCTATCTCTTTCATGACGCCAATTATATTTTCATAATATTGCACAAGATGAGGCGGTAAAGCCTGCACATTTATCGTTCCCTCGTAGATCTCCTGCGCCATTCCGTGTATTTTTGTGCCGAAACTCATGGCCGGGCTTGTGTACTTAAGTTCCAGTATATGATCCTTCAGAAACCTGAACGGATCTTCTAGAGAGGAAAGCAGAGAGAATGATATTACATTATTCCTCCTTATTCCCGAGTAGATCAGCTTTCTTATTCTTCCCCCTTCATGGATCAGATCGAATGCTTTATTGAGTTCTCCACGTACAAAGGCAAGGTATGGCTCCCTCTTGATATCGTATCTATTCTCATCTATGAAGTTTTGCGTAGCAACGATAGAACCTCCCCGTATAGAATAAGCATTGAAATAACTATCATCGTCCGTGACAATTACAAGATTCTTGGCAGCACGCGTTATTGCGACAAAATCAACACGCGTATCCTCGTCTTCCAGATCAACGGAGACATCTCTCCCATTATTTATCCTGATCATCTGCTCCGCAACCAGATCCACTGCGCTCATCTTTTCGTCCTTCTTGTTCTTCGGAAAGTATATTACCGTGTCAAATTCGAGGCCCTTTGCCTTGTGCACGGTCATAACCGATATTCTCTCATCGGCGTCTATCTCCTCCATTTCGTCGTCACATATCTCCAGATAATTGATCAGATCGTCTCTGCTTTCGTTTCCGTAGAAGTCAAGATACTCGTTAAGGTTTCTGTATAATCTCTGAACGGTGAGGAAATAGCGCTGGTCGAATGCTATCGCTATCGGAATTATCAACCTATCGAATATATCTATGAGGCCTTTAATTCCAAGTGCCGAGTATGTAAGCCTGAGACTCTTAAGCAGATCGTAATTCTGAAGGCTGGTATTTCCACTTATCAGGCTCTCCTTAATGTCATACGCTTCGCTTATCTGTAAGCCACTGAATGGCGTGAACAGGCCGTTTATCACACTCTGCATGTCACCATAAATTATCATCTTCAGGAAGGCAATCACATCCTTCTTGGCTCGATCGCTTGTTGCAGACAAGGCACTGGAGGCGTATTTTACGTTGTTTCTATCTAAAATCGATGATATCCTTATGACCTGATCGTTTCTCCTGGCAAGAATGCCCACTTTATCATTTGGAAACTTCTTCAAAATATCAATAATGGCTTCTTCGTCGGCCTCGATAACCTCGACATATCCCTTATCATCCCTTGAACTTTTCAATTCAGCCAATTCAGCATGGTACTGATTCGGATACCTGGTATTCTTGAGAAAGAACTCACGTGCGTAATTCAGTATCTGCTCAGAATTTCTATGATCGGTGGAAAGATAGTCAATAGACGCGTCCGGGAAATGATGTTCGAAATTCCCGAATCCACCGCCCTGAAAACCGAAAATTGACTGCTTCCTGTCTCCGACGGCATACACCTCCTCACCAACTGAACTGATCAATTTGGCCTGAAGCTCACTCGCGTCTTGAAGCTCATCAACAAGCACATATCTGAATTTTGGCTTCACATCCAGCTTCAGGAATTTTGTTATCATATCATTGTAATCGATCAGGTTCTTTGACTCCTTGGCCAGATGATACTCATCCATTATCCTGCTGATATGAACGAATAGATCTATTATCTCATCCGTGCTTTCCTTTACACCTTTTTCCTTTCTCCGAGCCTCAAATACATCTCTCAATGATGCAGCCACCTTCTCCGGTTCTTCGACATGATCGATACCGAAGCTGCCGAGGTATCTAACTATATTCTCAAGCTGAGGCACAATTCTGGATATCAGATATTCCCTTTCATAATTGAATACATTATTTTTGATGAGATAGTCAAAGATCACCTTTCTCAGGAAATTCTGATTGACGATCCCTCTGTATCCGTATTTCCTGACGGCGGAATAGGCAAATGAATGGAATGTATATACGTTTAATGCGCTCAGATCTGTTAAAAGATCCTCTTTCTGGAGAGCCTGCATGATTCTATTTCTCATATTCTCTGCAGCCTTATTGGTGAAGGTCAAGCAGAGTATATCTCTCTGGTCTACACCCTTTCTTATAAGCTCGACATATTTTTGGGATATACTCGTGGTCTTGCCTGTACCTGGACCGGCAATCACTACGTTTGCATTCACACTTGATCAGGTTATTCTGAAAAATAAACCTATTGGTGCAGAAAAGCGATCCGATCTTCCATATCTGATATGAAATATTCTTGAGTTGAAAACTCCGAATTTAGATCCGACCAAAGACTATGGTAGCATACGGATATACCTCCATATCATAAGGCATCCTTATTGCAGAGACATATATCCCGATACTATAGACTCCATTCAGTAGCACCGTAATACTCCCATCATAGATCAAGTCGAAATTGATCATGTATAGAATGCCTGTACATCCTTCTGCTGGATGAAATCTGCACAAGTCATTGCTGATGCATATTGTATGTAAGCTGATCTTTAGCCGAAGTCGTTGAGATTTGCAGCTTCTTCCAAGTCCGTAACAAATTTTTTATGGCCTGCAGCAAACGCTGGAACTTAGTATAAATGATTTGTTCATCAAAAATCAATATTTATGAAATTCAACATTATATGCACATATTACAACGCTGTTTGTATATTAGCAGAAAAATTCAGCCGATTTCCATCACGCTATGTGTATGGTAAGGCAAAAAAATATATTTGTTTCAGGGATAATACTCTGGTGTGTTTACTTGGAAAAGATTAAAGAGGATGTGATCATCCTTGGTGGCGGTATGGCTGGCCTGAGGGCAGCTGTCGCAGCCGCAGAATATAATAAAAATCTCTCTGTAGGGGTGGTCTCTAAACTGTATCCCCTCCGTTCTCATTCTGTTTCAGCAGAGGGTGGTACGAGTGCCGTCCTGAATCCAAAGGATAGCTTTGATCTCCATGCATATGATACCATTAAAGGTTCAGACTATCTGGCGGATCAGGACGCAGTTGAGGAATTTGTGAGGTTAGTCCCTGAGCAGATCTACACCACAGACCACTGGGGTTGCCCATGGAGCAGAAATCCAGATGGCACGATTTCTCAGAGAGATTTCGGAGCGCTGAGCTTTCCCAGAGCAACATTTGCTGCAGATAAGACCGGTTTCCACGTCATGCAGACGCTCTTCAGCCGTGCTCTGAAATATGATAACATTCGATTCTATAATGAATATTTCGCGACTTCGATGTTTATTGAAAATGGCAGATTCAACTCGCTTACGACCATCAACCTAAGAACTGGTGATTTTACCGTATTTCAGGGGAAGGCAATAGTCTTTGCAGCAGGTGGAGCTGGAAGGCTTTACCAGTTCAGCACTTACGCACATTCTGTTTCCGGTGATGGGGACGCCATAGCTTACAGAGCTGGAATACCGTTGAAGGATATGGAGTTCATTCAGTTCCATCCAACAGGGCTGGTACCATCCGGAATACTCATA
This sequence comes from Thermoplasma sp. Kam2015, assembly GCF_003205235.1. NCBI lineage: Archaea > Methanobacteriati > Thermoplasmatota > Thermoplasmata > Thermoplasmatales > Thermoplasmataceae > Thermoplasma > Thermoplasma sp. Kam2015. Next base: position 95,422 of record NZ_QJSM01000026.1, read on the forward strand.
ACCGAAGGCGCCAGAGCAGACGGCGGATACCTTCTGAATGGCGAGAAGAAGAGGTTCATGCAGGCCTATGCACCCAACAAGCTGGAAAAGGCTTCCAGAGATGTTGTTTCAAGAGCCATCATGTGGGAGATAGAGGCGGGAAGAGGGGCCAAAGGAGAATATGGAGACATGGAGTATGTGTATCTTGACCTCAGGCATATGGCTGATGTACTGGATGAACGCCTACCAATGATAACTGAAATAGCCAAGAAGTTCAACGGGATAGATGCGCATACAGAACTTATCCCTGTACATCCGGCGACGCATTACACTATGGGTGGCATAGATTCAAACGTAAAGACAACCACGGATTATTCTGGAATTTTTGCCGCCGGAGAAAACGCGTGTGTGAGTATTCACGGAGCCAACAGACTCGGTTCCAACTCCACCAATGAATGCCTCGCGCTTGGAAATGTAGCCGGGGTATCTGCAGCCAAATATGCAATGGAACATGATATCCCTGACCTCGTAGTCTCCAATGTAGATGCCGAAGAGAAAAGGATATGGGATGACCTTCTCAAGAGGAATGGAGGAGAAAACGTCGCCAAGATAAGGGAGGATCTCAGAAACAACATGGACAAAAACGTGGGGATATTCAGAGACGCTAATGGCCTGAACACAGCTCTGAAAAATATAAAGAATTATAAGGAGAGGTATGAAAAGATATCGATACAGGACAAGTCCAGCACGTTCAACATGGAGCTGGAGTGGGCCCTTGAGGTTGGCTTCATGCTTGACCTGGCTGAAATTATTACTGTGGGCGCAATAATGAGGACTGAGAGCAGGGGCGCACACTACAGGAAGGATTATCCAAACAGAGACGACGAAAACTTTTTGAAACATACGATAGCTACGTATACAAAGAATGGACCTAAGATAACGTACAAGCCAGTGGTCATAACGAAGTGGCAGCCCACGGTCAGGACATATTGAGGTGAAACCATGGCCGATGAATATGAATTTGAAATAAAGAGGAAGGATGAAAGTGGGAAGGTCTATTACAGTACCTACAAGGTACCAAAGGATAAGATATCCACGGTGTTAGAGGGCCTGCTTTACATCAAAGAGAACCTTGATCAGTCGCTGTCATTCAGATATTCCTGTAGAATGGAAATATGCGGAAGCTGTGGCATGGAGATAGATGGAAAACCAAGAATGGCGTGTTCAACGATAGTAGAGGATCTTAAGAAGGACCATATAAAGATCGAACCGCTGAAACACTATAAGGTTATACGAGATCTCGTGGTTGATATCGATCCATTCTTTGATAAATACAGGGAGGTCAAACCTTACATAATCAGGGACGACGATGGGAAATATGACAAAGAACTTCCACAGACGCCGGAACAGTTCCATGAATATGCCAACTTTGCCATGTGCATAAAATGTGGCCTGTGCATGGCTGCATGCCCGATTGAGGGATCAGATCCAAATTATCTGGGGCCTGCACCGCTGGCAGCAGCATGGAGATACATAGCTGATAACCGTGATCAGGGGGCAAAATACAGAGTCGAAGTTGTCGATGGTGAGGAAGGTACGTCCAGATGCCACTTCGCAGGTGAATGCACTGAGGTCTGCCCCAAGGGCGTGGATCCATCATTCGCAATACAGAAACTAAGAAGAACAGCCCTGAAGATTGAGATTGCGAGCATATTTGGAGGGAGATGAATATGGTTGAAGTTAATAAAGAGATGAAAGAAGGGATAACCGCTTGGGCCAAATTCTACAAGAAGGGTATGGGATATTTCGCCTTTGCCTTCCACAGGCTTTCTGGCCTGGTAATACTGTTTTACCTGTATCTGCATTACACCGTTCTGTCAAACCTTTTGAGAGGACAGGCCACATACAATGCCATCGTAAGATCAATAACATACGGACCATATGATAGTTTTCTTGTGCTGGACTTCCTGCTGGCTCTGGTTATATTCTATCATGGGGCCAATGGTGTGAGACTTGCTCTCAATGAGTTCGGTATAGGTATGTACCATCACAAGGCATTGTTCATCACCTTCGAGATCATAGCGATGGTGCTCCTGGGTCTATTCGACTATTATGCATTGCAGTTTGTGGGGGTAGGTTTCTAATGGCGGAGAAGGAAAAGATGAAATATGGATCACTCAACAGATTCGTTCAGGCTGTAACTGGCCTTTTCCTGATGTTCTTCCTCGGCGTTCACCTATATGTAGCACATATAGATTTCGGCCATCCTGTAGCATTCTTCAGTTCAGTCATAAATCAGCTGCACAATCCATGGTGGCTCGCCTTCTTCCTGATCTTTGTTTACATAATCACTTACCACGGCGTAAATGGTCTTAACCATATAATAGCTGATACAAGCATAAGCGAGAAGGCCAAGAGGAATATAGGGATCGCACTCATGGTCATATACGTGATAACCATAATATATGGAACCATACTGGCTCTTCTCGTGGCCAGGATGACAGTTCCAGCATAATTTTTTATAAAAATTTTTAATCATTATCCGAAGACAAAACCCATTCCCTCTTCTGCATTATCGTTTTCTTCCTTGATCTTTCTGTATATCTTTTCTGCTTCTTTGGAGTCTAGCTCCACCATGCTGGCCGGTTTTATACTCTTGACATAATTTACAGCTTCATCATTGCCCTCGAACAGATATATCGTTCCATCCTCACCATACATTGATCCGTCCCTTTTGAGAACGGTCATCCTTGAAACTCTGTCCTCTTGAAGGAAGTTGTTTATTGCGTTTTCGTCATCGCCCTTGCTCTTAAATATGACAAACGCCATCTTTCATCGGGTGGTCATGCATGCGTAGCATATAAATTCATTTGGAAATTAAGAGGCCACCGTATCTATCATTTGCCCATAAGCTTCATGTGCTCCTTCATCATACATCTGTCTGATACAACCAGAAGACCATTCTTTCTGGCCCTTTCTTCCGCCTCCTTATGCTGTATACCTTCCTGAAGCCATAAGACTCTAGCACCCTTTAAAATGGCCTGATCTACGATTTCTGGAACAGCTTCAGGTTTCCTGAATACATCCACCACATCCACCGGTACAGGAATCGATGTTAAGTCCCTGTACGCCTTTTTACCATTCCATGATTCTATTGCAGGATTAACAGGTATTATTTCATAGCCATTTTCTGAAAGATATTTTGCAACTCTATAGCTGTCTCTTTCCGGCTTATCGGAGATACCAACAACAGCCACAATTCTGCTGTTTTTAAGGATCATTTCGATATCATCATACATAGCGAAAATATGCCTAACACGCTAATTAAAATGATGGTAGATTCTCTCGCTACATGTTAATTTATCATTGAGGCCTGAATCAAATTAATAAACTATTAAGTTTAAATAGAAAATAGTAATTCTTTAATTCTATGTTTTGTCCAAAATGTGGTTCTCTCATGACCCCAATGAATGGGAAATATGTATGCCCATCATGCGGGTATGAAATATCAAAGAATAAGGAGACCATAAAGATAGTGGCAAAGAGCTCAGATAAGGAGACAATAATGATAAAGGAAGAGGTATCTGCGGAGCCCCTGGATTCAGATGCCGTATGCCCAAGATGCCATCACAAAGGCGCAAGATATGTGCTGAAACAAACAAGATCGGCTGATGAACCTGAAACAAAGTTCTACACCTGCGAAGAATGCGGATACAGGTGGAGGGAATATTGAAGCCGTATTTAGCATTAAGAAACTTTTATATCTAATCTTTACTAACTTAAACGATGCCTGTTTACGACCCAGATGAACATGAGATCCTCCAAGAAAAATCAAGCATGACCCGTGGAGGAGAGCAATATTTCAAGGGTACTCTCTATCTTAGCGACAAACGCCTGATATACGAAGAGAAAGGCCATAGGGGATTCATACATGCTCATCCAGCGAAGATATTGCTGGATCTGCCCCTCTATTTAATTATAAATATATCCACAGCTGTACCGAGAATAAAACTTGGTACAAAGAAAACATTATCTGTTGAGTTCGTCACGGATAAAGGTGATGATAGAGCCACATTCGTCCTGAAGGATCCAGAAAAATGGAAGAAAGAAATGGAGAGATGGACAACAGACGCAAAGCGTAGACATGATCAGGAAGAAAAACTTAAACTTGAAGAGCAGAGAAGAAGGGAGATAGAGCTCGCCCGTGCCAAGGCTCCAACTGCCAACATAGGCATGTATATAAATGCCGGCAAAAAGGAAGATGGAAAGAATATACCTAAATTTATAGAGTCTGCTGTTTCTGAAGAGAAGGAAAATATCTTCGAAGGGCAGGAGCAACCGGCCTTACCTAGAACTAAAAAATGCCCAAACTGCGGTAAAGACATTCCTGCAGATTCCGTCTACTGCCCATATTGTGGATTCAAGCAGCCATAAATATTATTGACGGGCTTTATTATTTTTCAAGTAAAGGTCCATATTTTTGTATTTTTTCTACGTGATCTCCCCATAATTTGTCTCAGCACATGATGTACATATTAAAACATTGTACATTCCAACGTTTAAGTCAAGGAGTCATATATCTCTGAATTGAAACTGCTTGAACCCATCCACCTTTCAAACATCATAACAAATATCTTTAACCGCAGTGGCAATACCCCCATTCAATGAAAGAGATAAAGTACCTCATTCCTTATGTGATCATAAGCTCATTCTCTTACTATTTTGCCAAGAATGGAGTCGATCAGGTCTCACCGGCAATCTTCATGTCCATGAGGTACTTTATAGCAGGACTTTCGCTCCTGCCATTTGCGAAACATATGAAGCTTTCGTGGAGTGTGGTGGTACTATCAGTAATGACCTCCACAAGCACAGCTCTGTGGGCATACGGGCTCATATATGTATCGCCTGCCGAATCCGCAATATTGAGTTATTCCATGCCCGTCTTCTCGCTACCCATAGCTTTCCTGATGGTGAAGGAAAGACCGTCCAGGATAGAGATCGCCGGCATAACAATAGGTTTTGCGGGAGTGATGCTGTACGGATTGCCTTTGATGCACGGATTCACTCTTTTCGGCGCGGTACTCACTCTTGCAAATGCAGTATTCTGGGCACTCTTTACAGTATATTACAGGAAACTCAAGGAGGAGGATCCTATATCAATAAACACCATGCAGTTTTTCATAGGTGGTGTTATATTATTAGCCTATATCCCTTTCGATGCCAGATTTGATCCGGGATTATCCTTCATAGCGGATGTTCTCTGGATGGCACTGCTTGGAGGTTCAGTACAGTTTATACTCTGGAACGTAATGATAAAAATGAGTTCAGTTAATAAGATAACAGTACTCGCATTTTCAGTGCCAATTTTCACAATGATCCTTTCGATAATCATAGATCATGAGATACCTAATTTTATGGAGATCGCTGGCGTCATAACAATGTTCACTGGGATATTTATCTCAAGACTGAGGGGCGGGATATCCATAGTCAAGGAAACAAGCACCTGAATTGGATATGTCAGCAGAAAAATAGATTATACCGGATATACACATTAATAAATTTCGAATTGTACTTTGGCAAAAGGTATAGGTAGTTTTTGAAGCCGCCGACGGGGTTTGGACCCGCGACCTCGTGCTTACCAAGCACGCGCTCTACCAGGCTGAGCTACGACGGCAGGATAGGATGAGATGCTACAGTTATACATGAATTTTTCAATCAAATGCTCATGGAGTGATTCACAGCTTTATATATAGCCAGCCCTCAGATTCCTTTTTCAGAACTTCATATATACCTGCATTAACTATTCTGACGCCCTTTATGACCGATTTTTCATCCAATTTCTTCGCTATCAGCGAATTTCTGCATGCCACGATATCCACGCCCTTGCTCATCAAGGAGGATAGCCTTTCTTCATTTTCATTACTGCATACATAGTCTATCGCATCTGAATGAAACACGATCTCCACCGCTGCATCTGGATCCTCTCTGATAAGATTGAGGGCACTGGCTATTGTAACGTTAATCTTTCCTGGTTCTGTAACATTAATGATCGCTTTCATCTTTAACGACCCTCGAGAGACTATCCTTTACTCTCCTGATAACACCCATCATTCTGAAATATTCCCGATCGCTCATATGCGATCTAGCGATCAGCCTCCTGATGAGAACCTCGGTGTTCCTGATCTTATGTTCGGGATACGATGTCATTCTCATTATCTGTATTATATCTCTTATCATGAGATCCTCGTGCTCTGGTACTATGGCAGCTACTTCGATATTCTCTGGAGGGTTGAATCTGGTAAACATCACATAAAGAATTATTGCGACCGCATGTGAGAGATTGTATACTGGATATTCCGGATTTCCTGGAATATTGATGAAATAATTGCATTTTTCAATCTCCGCATTTCTGAGGCCATCGTCCTCCCTTCCAAAGACAAGAGCTATTTTACCATTTTCGCCAGCCATTTCATCCCAAAATTTCTCAGGTGTGAGCGGCAATCTTCTAAAATGCTTCTCGTCATTCGAAGCCGTACTAGACGTTGCCGCAATAATATTGAACCTAGACACGATGCAAGAAAAATCATCTACTATTTCAGCGTTCTCGAGTATGAATCTTCCGCCCATTGACCTGGCGAAAGCCTCATCTTCAGGTTTATTCCCCACTATTATGAGGTGCTTAAGACCAGAATTCCACATGGATCTGGCCACTGCACCAATATTTCCCTGATATTTTGGGTATACGAGAACTACGTATACATTTTCAGATATGTATTCAGCTCTGGACATTCTCCTGCTTCTGTTCAGGCTGGCTTTCGCTGGGTTCCTGTTTCTTCTCCTTCACTTCTGTACTCTCTGTCTTGGCCTGTTCTCCCTCCGTCTTCTGCTCTTCCTGCTTCTTGTATACCTCAAGTATGACTATATCGTATCCGGGGATGTATTTTCTTACGGTATTGACTATGTTGTATTTCGCATCGATCCATTGTAGACTGAATTTGGCTGATTCTGGTATTTCTATGTGTATATCCTTGTCGATGGATACGGTGAAGCCCTCAGAATCGTAATTGTTCGCTATAATTGCGTTTACCTTCTCAACTGGATCCGTTATCACTCCATTTATCTTGAATTTATAATAGACGGTCTTTCCTGCCCATCTGTGATTGTAGTCCACAAGAACCCTGCCAGGTGTAACCGAGATTATCCTGCCCACTCTTCTATTTATTTCAACCTCCTTTCCAACCTGCGGGTCTATATTGAGCCTCTGGAATTCGCGCATTGTATGTATCTTTATATTTGAGGGCAATCGCTGCCCGAAAGCATCCTCAGGCGGTATTTCAACCTCGAATTCCTTTCCAGGCTCCGCCTTCTTAAAGGCTTCATTAACTTCCTTAAAAATTCCATCCTGGCCAACTATGACAACGATATCTCCATACTTGGCCTTCTCGTCAAAAATATCATTTTCCTTTGCAAGATCCGCTTTGCTGGTAGAAACCAGTTTCTTATCTTCACCAACGCGCATCTCGAATTCTATCTTAATGAAATCTCCATCATTCAATGATTTCACCTTTAAACTAGAAGGTCATATATAATCACTATTTTAGGTTTGTCATTCTTTTTTATATATAAAATATGGATAATAATCGCAATTTCCATTTACTATATAAGCATATCTATGATGAAACCTTTAATTTCAGTATCTTCGTCTCATTTCAATTTTCTTTTATTGTGTCATATAGAATTATCATTTCAAGATACGTCATATTTACATACCTATTGTGCGATACTATGGATGATGCCGAAATCAAAATTTATGATCGGCAATGAAGCCATAGCGATAGCTGCAGTTCATGCCGGCGTGAGCGTCGCAGCAGGTTATCCAGGGACACCCTCCACAGAGATTATAGAAAATATAAGCAGATTCAGTCCTGACGTTTATGTTGAATGGAGCATAAACGAAAAGATAGCGTTCGAAACCGCATATGGGGCCGCAATAAGTGGTGCTTATGGACTCGTGGCCGTCAAACATGTGGGCCTCAATGTAGCTTCAGATCCGCTATTCAGCTCTTCATATACTGGAATAAATGGTGCACTTGTTATAGTTTCAGCTGATGATTCATCCATGTGGTCATCTCAGAACGAACAGGATAACAGATACTATGGCTTACATGCACTCATACCCGTTATCGAACCTTATGATGTTCAAAGCGCTTACGATTTTACGCTAAAAGCATTCGAGATCAGTAGAAGATTCCATCATCCCGTCATTCTAAGAACGACTACAAGAATAGGTCATGTGAGATCGAATGTACTCTATTCCGATGATCGTGAGCCAGTACGTGGACGGATGATAAAGGATCCAAATACCTATGTACTTGCTCCGGAAAACGCAAGGAATGATAGAAAGAATCAACTTGCGAGATGGAAGGAGATAACGGATTATGTTTCCTCTATGAGCTCATTGGAGAAAGCCGATGGAGATTTGATCATTATAACTGGTGGCATATCATATTCCTATGTAAGAGAGGTGCTTGATGATGCTAGATTCAATGCAAGTGTTCTGCGCCTGGATGCAACTGTTCCAGTAGCTGAGGATCCTGTATTGAAGGCCGTAAAAGGCAAATCTAAGGTTTTGGTTGTTGAGGAAAACGATCCAGTGATTGAAATGCAGGTGGCGGAGATTCTGGCGAAACACGGTATCCTAGCAGAATTTCATGGTAAAGATCTCATACCTATGGAAGGTGAGATGACATTCGAGAAGCTTAAGACTGGACTGTACGAATTTTTAGGCGTACAATACCATGCTGCAGAATTTCAGGATGAGCCGCTAACTCCCAGGCCGCCAGCACTTTGCCCCGGCTGTCCTCATAGATCCAGCTTCTTCGATATAAAGAAGGGGCTCAGTAGGATCTCTATGCAGAATACCTATTTTTCCGGCGATATTGGCTGCTATACTTTGGGTGCGCTTCCTCCCTTCAGAGAACAGGATAGTGCAACAAACATGGGTTCAAGCCTTGGAATAAGTAATGGTGTCTTCAGATCTACCGGTCAGGTACCGGTGGCTATAATAGGCGATTCCACCTTCTTCCACAGTGGTATGGAGGGTATAGCAAATGCGGTATACAACCATACGGCAGAGGTTATTGTTGTTCTTGATAACAGATCCACAGCCATGACGGGTCAACAGCCCAGTCCATCAACTGCCATAGACATCGCAAAGGTCTGCAGTGCCATGGGTATCGAATACGTTGAAACATTCGATCCTTTCGATGCGGATGCAGGAGAAAGAAGCGTCCAGGAAGCTGCAGAATACGTAAAGAACACGGGTAAGCCTGCGGTCGTGATAGCTAAAAGGGCATGCGCCTTGGAGGTTCTTGAGAAGGTGAGTTCAGATACGCTTAAGGCGCATGTGGATCAGAATAAGTGCACTGGTTGCTCAATATGCTACGATTTCTTCACCTGTCCATCAATAGTTCCCTTGCCCAACAGAAAGGCCATGATCGATGATAGCTGTATAGGCTGCGGAGCCTGCGTGGAAGTGTGTCCGTTCAAGGCAATAACGGTTAAGGGCGAGAAACCTGTGGGATGGGAAGAGGCATGGAACGCATAAATATTCTAATTGCAGGAGTCGGTGGTCAGGGAATAATCACCATGGGTAAGATGATCGGAAATGCCGCAGTCAATGCTGGTGTTAAAGTCCTGGTCGCTGAAACACACGGTCTATCACAGAGGGGTGGATCTGTCCAGGTTCACGTTCGCATAGGAGATGTTATGGCACCTCTGATAGAGAGGGGATCTGCGGATTATATTGTTGGACTTGAAGCCAGCGAAGCCCTTAGGAATCTCTCATATGCCAGCAAGGATACGATCTTCATAATCAACAATCAGACAGTAAAACCTGTCCTACCAAAGGTCTCCGCACCGGATGTCGATGCTGTATTAGATAGACTCCATGGATTCCGCCATTATCTGATAGACGGTGAAAGGATAGCCATAGAAGCAGGAAATCCAAAGGGATCAAATGCGGTGTTAATAGGCTTCATGCTTGGTCTAGGTTTCTTCAAGATTGTGGATACCTCGGCATTCGAGAAGGCCATGATCACGGACAAGAATCTGAAATGCTTGCATGCTGGTTATGAGGAGGCCCTCAAAATTAACCATGGGGAAGGATCACAGAGAACCTTAACACATTGAATCAGACTTCAAAATACCAAAATGCTGGCCTGGTAATGAATATTATTGATGTTATCAACATGTTCTGCAGATCATAGGATCGTGCTTCATATTCTCATACTATTATTATATATTTTCAATCTCATGGCCCAATTTTATCTTCTTGGTTTCAAGATAGAATTTGTCGTATGGTGTTGGATCGCTGAAGATCGGTATTCTGCCCTTAACGTTTATGCCACTTTCAATCAATGCCTTCATCTTTTCTGGGTTATTTGTCATTATATAGATCGATTTTATTTCGAAGAACTTAATAACCTCTGAGGCAAATGAATAATCTCTGCTATCAACAGGAAGGCCCAGTTTCAGGTTAGCTTCCACCGTATCAGCTCCTTTGTCCTGAAGGCTGTAGGCCTTTATCTTATTCAGAAGCCCAATGCCCCTCCCCTCCTGTCTCAGATAGATGAGCATACCATAATCCTGCCTTCCAAGGTATCGAAGAGACTGTATCAGCTGATCTCTGCAGTCGCATCTGAGAGACCCAAGAACATCCCCCGTCAGACATTCTGAGTGAATCCTGACGGGAACATCCTCCTTACCTCTCGGATCCCCTCTTACTATAACGGCGTGATCCTTGTTTTCATCATTGACAAATGTGTATATGCGAAAAAGGCCAAATTCAGTGGGTAGTCTCGCATCAGAATAGAGTTCGATCATCTTTGCGTCGAAAGTAATTTCTTGCCTTTATAAAAACATTGTTTTGCATGATTATAAATTGGCTTTCAAATTATAATTAATATCAAATATTTTATTTGCCAGCACATATCTATCCGAAAACTTGAATATATAAAGATCTCCTGATCCTCCCGGATATTCCAGCTTCGCGGTTGTTCCGTAATAGTCTTCGCTCGATATTCCATATCTGAGGTAAACCTTCCTTGGTTTGATCTCTGCTATCTTCTTTTCCAGATCTGGCCATTCATATATACCTATAACGGAAAATACCATGCCGGGAAAATCTTTTCTAAAGGATTCTGAAGATAGTACGGTGCGCCTATCGTCCCTCGAAACAAGCGCCATATCGGAGAATTCCCACATCAAACCAGCAGCCGCAACGGCCGGATCCACAACGTATATGTAATCGTACACGTGTGGACTGGCAAAGCTACCTGTGTAAGGCGATCCGGTTATATGAATGCCTGCCGGCATTATATGGGCAGAAAACTCCGAATCCATGAGGTTTCCTGTGTAGACTGTCAATCTTGAAAGGACACCATCCACAGATATGTATTCCTTCTCACCCTCAAATGTGATGGTCTGCAGATCAGTGTGAGGGGGAACATCGAAAACGTATGAATCTGATCTGATACGGTCCATTATGTCGTACGGTGAGGGTACCAGCTTTCTCAGATCATGAGTGTTCATCCTGAGAGGATCCGAAAATACAACGTCTGCTGAAACATCGGTTATTGAGTAAAAATCAACGTTTCTAAACCTACTCTTTGAACCGTAAACATCTGCGTTTATTATGGACGAGAGATATCTCAGTCTCTCTCTTTCTATGCCAAGACATTCATCCTTCAATCCGAACATAATACACTGCATACCTGACCCTGATCCTATATCTATGACAGAGCCGCGTATTCTGCCAGATCGATATTTGCCGATCATTTCTGGCGTGGAATATCTTGCTGAGTATTCATCCAGAAATAGTCTATTCCAGAGTGTGTACTTCTTTCTAACACGTATTCTGGATCTGGCCAGTTCAAGAATGGAGGAATATTGCACGCTGTGGCCAGCATCTAAAAGATCAATTACCTCATCTATCCTGCGATTAATATTCTCTCTGTAATTTTTGTCTCTCACGCATCTTGAGATTATGGATTCCAGATCAGACTGACTTTTATCCTTCATATGCTCAATGCACCGCCTTCAAATCTGGTCAATATGATACCGCATGCGCATTGGATTGAAAACTATTATGATCACAGCATGCAATGTACACATTCCCGCAATATGTTGACTGAACATAGGTCACGCATATCAGAATAGTTAATGTGTAGTATGTATTCTGAGAAATGTTTATTATGCGTCTACATATAGTGAGATGTGCCTGTTCTCAGCTATTCTGGAGGATCCATATTGATCAAGGATTTTGATGGACGCATACCCGAGGATCTCGCTACCTACGATAAAAGAATATCATGCTACAGATCACTCGGCGTTAACTATCCGAGAATCATCACCTTTCTAAGGGAAAGCGGAGTTAAATTTGAGGATCACGTCATGGAGAGAAAGCGCATAGAGCTGAATGGCAAAATTTCACTGAGACCGTACCAATCACAGGCACTTGAAGAATGGAAAAAATATGGAATGAGAGGTACCATTGTGCTTCCAACGGCAGCCGGAAAGACGCACATAGGAATGGCTGCCATACAGGCGATATCCGAAAAAACTCTCATCCTAGTGCCGACGATCGATCTGATGATACAGTGGAAGCGAAGGGTATCTGAAACCTTCGGCATTGAGCCCGGGCAAATAGGCGGTGGAGAACATGATGAGCGTGATATTACAATATCTACGTATGACTCGGCCTACCTAATGGCTGAGAAATACGGGAATAGATTTTCCCTGCTGATCGCGGATGAGGTTCATCACCTTGCCTCTGAGAAACTCAGGATGATACCGCAGATCTACACGGCGCCATTTAGAATGGGCCTCACAGCGACATATGAGCGAACAGACGGCCTGCAGAATGTTCTTGAACAGGTTATGGGCGGAAAGATATTTGAACTTGGATATGAGGAAATCGATGAGTATCTGGCGGATTACACAATAGCCAGAATACCCATAGAGCTGAGCGAAGATGAATACGCCGAGTATCAGAGATATCACGATATCTTCGTATCTTATCTGAGAAAGCACAGGATGACGATGCGCGGCCCATGGGATTTCGAGAAGTTTATAAGAAGTTCATGGACTCCAGAGGGACGTGAAGCCCTGATCGCATGGAGAAGATCAAGAGAGATAGCGTTCAATTCACAGGGAAAGATGGAGATGCTGAGAACCCTAATGTCAAAACATCGCGGAGAGAAAATACTCGTATTTGCTGAAGATACGGAGACTGCATACACCATATCAAAGGAGTTTCTGATACCGGCCATAACGTATCTAACAGATAAGGATGAAAGGGAGAAGATACCTGCCATGTTCAGGGAAGGCAAGATAACCGCAATAGCCACATCCAGAGTCTTGGATGAGGGCGTTGACTTTCCGGACGCATCAGTTGCCATAGTTGTGAGCGGATCTGGCAGCATGCGGCAGTTCAGGCAACGACTTGGTAGGATACTCAGGCCATCTGATGGAAAAAAGGCAATACTTTATGAACTTGTAACGGCAGAGACATCAGAATACGGAGTATCAAGAAGGAGGAGGAAGGGTGTTCCCGGCAGAATTGATGGTGGTACGTAAAGCTCAGGACGGCTCTCTGAAGCCGATGATGCTAAATCCTGATAATGTGGAGTTAGCTCAGAAAGTTATAGACCTCTATAGGTCGTCCATCGGCATGACCAAGAAGGAGATAATGAAGGGCATCACCAATATAGAGTACGGCGTCAGAAATCCAAAGATAGTTAGAGGTCTGGCGCTGATCATGGAGCGCACATCAATTTTCAAAAGCAGATCAAAGGTAAGCAGCAAGGATGTCAGAGATTTCCTCTTTCAGCTTGGTCCTGCAGTCACTCCCGAGGAGAGATATGAAAGGATAAAACTTACTGCGAAGCACTTCTCAGTTTCACCTGAGGATATAGAGGACGCCATCTATGGGGATATGGATTCAGAGAACGTCTTAGAAGAGTGCTCATCGCTTAGCGCATTAGACTTGAACAGGCGCTTCAATCTCGAACAGCTGACAACGTTGATGTACAGGGCGCGGTACTTAGAGGTATCTGGCGTTAAAGATTGGTATCGTTTCATCTCCATGATAAAGGGCCTAGGACTTGTGTTCGAAGCCAGAGGAAATCCTTTACAGAGCGTTCGCATTGATGGACCAAACTCAATATTCAACAACATGGACAGATATGGATCGTCCATAGCCAGGGCTGTTGAAAGACTTACAGCGTTTGAGGATTGGACTCTGAGTGCCGAGATTGCGATTAAGGATAGGATCTCAAGCATAAGCATAGATAGCTCCATCAAATATTATCTGCCGGAGATGAGGATGGAGGAAACAGATAAATTTCCTGATCCTGTGGTTGTTGGGACTAGGGTATTTTTCCCAACACGTATCATCGAAGTTAATGGAAAGCCAGTATACCTGGATGTGGTGTATCACATGAGTCCTGAGGCAATAAGGAAAAGAGATGATGTTATCAGATCCGCAGGCATCAGATGGATCACTGCAGTTGTTGGGGATTGCAAGAAATTCCAGAATATACCCTGTTTCAGGAACAAGGTGGACTGGGATTCACTCATTTCCTATGCCTCAAAGGCCTTTCCGGCGGAAATAGACCCCCTAAAAGATGAGATAGACGCCCTCTATCCCAATATCGATGCAATAATGGATCTTCTATATAGTCGCGGCGTACCGATCTCATATCTAGAGAGAATAGGGTACAGGATAAAATGGAACGGAATTTTGCCAGAAATATATAGAGAATAATTTATTGTAAGGTTAGAGGTTTGGAGGAAGCAGTAAAACTCTTTCTTCGGACAATAGATAAATGGATTCCCCTCAATGGATGTATAAATTGCGTTTCCAATGTTTTTGTATCCCCAGCGATAACCAGATGGTATTATACGTGAATGGTATCGATGAAAGAAGATCCGAAGATCCAGCTGAGGAGTAGATTACCTTTTATTCAGTACACTATAAAACTTTGCGATCATGATATCGATACAGTTATTATGCAGACATTGATATGAAATCATGCAAAGAAAATTGATGCATGTTGGGCCGTCATTTACAAGTTACAGGGTGCAGATGGCCGGTATCGGTGAAAATATAGGTTTTGCGTCTCCCGAATTTCTGGAAGCAATGAAATACTCACTGGAAGGCCTACTAAGAGTAGCGGGAGCTGATGATGCATATTTGCCTTTCATATTGCCCGGTAGTGGCACGGTGGCGATGGAGACGGTGTCTTCAATACTACCTAAAGGAACAAGGACTCTCCTCCTGACCAACGGCGTGTTCGGTGACCGATGGATACCGATCATGTCATCGCATGGGCTTGATCTTGATGTACTTTCTGCCGAACCGGGAAAAGCTGTTACTGTTGATGATATGGAGAAAAAGCTTGAGACTGGAAAATACCAAAATCTGATAATGACCCATGTGGAAACCAGCACCGGCGTACGAATGGATCTTGAAAAGATTGTACCGGTGGCAAGGAGATATGTGGAGAGGATCATCGTGGATGGGGTTGCAAGCCTAGGTGCTGAGAAGGAGGATGTCAAGAAACTCGGCATAACAGCCGTCATAAGTGCCAGTCAGAAAGCCCTTGGAGCTCCACCCGGTGCAGCCCTTATGGTTGTTTCGCGTTCCGCACTGGATAGTATTAATGAATTTAGCTATTTCTTCAATCTGAAGAACTGGATCGCGCCAATGGAAAGATATCTTGAGGGTAAAAATGGATACTTGTCTACCGAGCCTGTGGGCGTGATACTCTCGCTGAGCAAGGTGTTTTCGGACATAGATGCCATGGGTCTCGATGCAAGGATAGAGGAACATCGGAGGCTAACCATGGCGCTTAATGAGGGAATAGAAGCAGCCGGCCTCAGGGTGCTGGCTGACAGGCAACTATGGAGCAATACTGTCACTGCCGTGCTGTCAGACCATGCGGATGATATCGTGAAGAGATCGATGGAGCTCGGCGTGGAATTTGCCACCGGAGTTCATCCAAAACTCATAGGGAAATACTTCAGAGTTGGGCATATGGGTTATATCAATGATTTTGATGCGCTGACAGCCTTATCGGTGATCGAAAGATCTGCATCGTATTGCGGTGAACGCGTGAAGATCGGCGAAGGCGTAAGAAGGGCGCAGCAAGTTCTTTTCGAAATGACCGATAGGAACTGAGGTGGTGAGAGACGAATGTTATAGTTAAATATTTCGCATATTATAGAGAGGCGATCGGAAAGGATCATGATAGCGTCCAAATAGATCCTGGTTCGCGAATATCGGATCTGGTGGAAATTCTGAGAAATAGATATCCAAATGTCTTCTCCGGCAGAGGAATATTCGTGGCACGCAATTTTAGATATGCTGATCTTGATGAGACAATAATGGACGGTGATGTGATCGCGATCATGCCTCATGTGTCAGGTGGATGATGTTTCACCTCTTGGAATTATTTTGATCCCAATGACAGGTAAACCTAATATGTCAAATAATTACATTATGTTTAAATATGAATGTTTCAATTTACATATGTGGAAAGACTTGAACCGGAAATAGATAAAGATGAACTTGTATCGAGTTTTTTGGGGAGACTAAAGCGATATAGGGGATTGAGGATTCCAGAAAATATATCCAGAGAAGAAAATTTGAACAGAATTGCCCCATATCTCAAGAGATCAGGCATGTTAGCGGAGCTGCCGGATAACGTGATCATAGATGCACTCAAGCTGTACTTAGATAGCGTTTCCAGAGGAATTTCGCGCGGAAGAGGATGCCTTTCAGTTCTTGCAGCATGCATTCTGATAGCCTCTAGAAGGCAGTCAAATCCGATGACCTTGAAATACATAGCGAAGAGCATGCACACCGATGCGTCTCGCATTTGGAGGACGGAAGGTGCAATAATGAAGAACATGAAGACATCCAATATATCGGCCAGGCCAATGGACTTCGTAGAGAGATATGCTGATGTTCTGAATGTGGATAATGACGTCAGAAATGAGGCTATAAGTGTGATACAGAAGGTTTCAGGAGAAATGAAGATAATGCGAAAGGCACCGTCAACTATAGCAATATCCGCGATATATCTGGCCTCTGAAAGATTATCCAAACACCTTGTCCAGAGGTATATAGTTAAAAAGACCGGTATAACTGAGGTTACTCTCATAAGAACATACAAGGAGATGGCCAATTATCTATCTATGTCAATCAACGATACATAGGCGCAAAACTGGCAAAGCTAACATATGATGTTGTAATGATCATGCTACGGAAAGGATACTGATAACTGATGGGAATTCTGTCTCCGGATTCAATCTTGTGAAATCCGCACTGGAAATGGGATATCAGGTCGACGCTATTCTAGGCAACGACCCGATGGTACTAACGAGATCTCTTGAAAATTACAGGAAATTTCATTACGATGCAACGGTGATAACGAATCAGAGGCCTGAAATGGCCCTTGTTGCGATCGATTTGGTGAAGAAACATATAAAGGCTAAAAAAATCGTGCTCATATCCTCTGATCTTGTCTACAGACCATCAAATATTCCGAAACCAGAATTCTGGGATATAGACCCAGTCACCGATGAAGGTAGAATGTTTGCTCGATCTGAAGAGATGCTTGATATATACAGCGATATAATATTCCGTACAGGTTATATAATAGGCCTTTGCTCCATAAATCTGTACACAAACATACTCAATCTCGCAAGATCCGGGATGGATATAGTTCTATCCAGGAGGACGGTGAGAAATTTCATAAGAAACACCGATCTGTCAACATTTGTACTGGAATCTATAGAACGCAATGTAACCGGCGTGTATAACGTTGCATCGGACATCGCCACCGAGTATGATTTTGCCCAATGGATATGCAGTGCCTCTGGGCTGAACTGCAAGATCAAGGATTCCGGTGAAGACCTAGGCAATTACTCCATGGATACTTCTAAGGCCTTGAAAACATTTGGGTTCAGACCATCCAGCGTTTTAGAGACTTATATGTTTCCAAAATGAATTCTGATTCCTCTCAAAAGGCCTAGTACCAGCATTTCCATAACAGAGAATAGCGAAAAACCATTACAGTGCCGGAATCCGATATATCTGAGCACAGCATGGAAAATTATTATAAGAAGCGGCTTCGGAGCAGATCGATGATCTATAAGGGACGCTGAACGCGCCCCTTTACACTAAATCCGGGAACCTCTGGAAGCAGTGAGATTCATACGCTTTGGGTTGGGAGATAAATCACAGGATCACCTCGCCAATATCGCTTGGTATTTCATATCCTGGATACTGTGATTCTCTACCCTTCAAAGCCTTAAGTTCCTTAATGAAGCTTCGGCCGGTCTCCGACTCATAGAAATCTATTGAAACAAGGATATCGTAATTTTCCTTCTTTATATGCTTGTACTGAAGGCCCAGCTTTATCGCATAGAACTCAAGGCCTATTCCGGCATCAGCTCTGCCCTGCGCAATGGCCTGCGCCACACCAGCCTCAGAGGGGGATTCCCAGAGGTATCCACGCATTGATGTTCTTATTCTATCGTCATTGCCTATCATCTCCTCTATAAGATCCCTGGTACCTGATCCCTTGTTTCTGTTAACAAATGTTAGGCCGTTTCTTATTATCTCATCGAATGAACCTATACCTGTCCTTGACAGAAAACCCCTATTTCTGTCAAAGCCCCTTATAAGAACTGATCTTTTATTCAGATCCTCGTCTATCACGGGAATGTTGTAGGTTCCACCCCTAAGTATGTGTATCCCGGACACGTCAGCTACACCTATCCTCATGGCATTTATACCACCCCATGAACCCATGTTCACTATCTTCGCATTCCTGTCGGTACCCAGGACGACTATATCCAAAAGTGGGTCACTACTCCCGATGGATATTATTGATGCTGCCCGCTCTTCCAGAGCATAATAATCTACGGTTTCGCCTGCATCAACATACTTTACATCACCAGGGATGGAGATCAACCCATCTGCGAACCTCAATCTGCTTATGGAGCCTGAATTGCCCATTATGGGGAAGGCTGTGCCATTTCTGGTTATTATGACCGGATATACTGTTTCTTGCATATGTTCCGGCGTTATCTTTATTGGTACCTTCACTTTCCTTGGACCTTCAACACCTCCGAAAACGACAGAACGCATGGCCGGTATCACTATATAGTTAAGTATAATGGCAGAGGACAGAGGAAATCCTGGCATACCTATGAACAGCTTATCTTTTATCTTTCCAAAGAATGTCGGCTTGCCCGGTCTCATGTTGATCCCATGGAACAATATCGTTCCTCCAACACTCTCTATGACTCTATAGAGCATATCATAGAAACCGGCTGATGTGGATCCTGACGCCATTAGAATATCAAAGTATTCAAGGTTATCTTTTATGATGCTGATCATTTCTTCCTCCCTGTCTCCCACGTAGCCAAGAAAGACGGTATCAGCCAGTCCAGTCGCATTGAGTTTGGCCTGGAAGTAATGACCGTTGACGTCGAATATCTGACCCATTTTCAAATCTGTTCCAGGCTTAACTATCTCGTTTCCCGTGGAGAATACCCCTATTCGGATCCGATCAAAAACCGTCACGTCAGAGACTCCTGAAGCGGCCAGTGTAGCAAGTCTCTCCGGCATCATAACCGTTCTGGATGTGGCTATGATCTCACCTAAAGATATGTCTGTACCGGCGAACGCAACGTTTTCTCCAGGGTAGACTGAACGATAGATATCGACTTGATCCCCTCTCTGTCTTGTATCCTCAACCATAACGACCGCATCTGCCCCCTTTGGCATGATTGCTCCAGTTGCTATGTACACCGCTGTACCCTTTTCAACGCCCGTTATGCTTGACTCGCCTGGGGATACACTTCCAGCTATCTTAAGCGTAACCGGTCTGTCTTCCCTCGCCTCTTCAACATCGGAATGATCTACGGCGAAACCATCAACCTCGGATCTGTCGAATGGAGGCACATCATATTGAGAGAAAATATCCTCGGCAACAACACGCCCTTCCGCTTCTTCAATTGGAATATTGGTGGTACGCACTATATTCTTCATCTCCTCAGCAATTATCGTCCTTGCATCGTACGCAGAAACCAGTCTGTGAAAAACCTTCATAGGCAATCACCTATCTCAATGATCTCCACCTCAGCACCCTCAGGATAGCCTTCGCTGTTCTCTTCGATTACGAGATATCCATCTGCAGATATCACAGAATTTATAACTCCTGAACCTGTCGTACGCATCGGATCTATCATCATCTTTCCATCCTCCTCAAACATTCTTACCCTTACGAACATCCTCATATTTTCGTTGTTAAATATGGATCTTGTCAGAAATCCTTTCTTAGTGCGACGAACTTTCGATCCCATACCGAACCAGGATCTAATGGCCGGTTCTATTATATTTTCAAAGGCTATTAGTGCGGCCACAGGAAGCCCTGAGATCATGAAGATCGGTTTCCCGTTTATGATCCCAAGACCTGTTGTTCGCCCGGGTTTCATCCTAACACCATGAAATACTATCTTTCCATTTTCCTCGATGATGTCATGCACCAGATCCTGTGAGCTTGGACCGGACCCACCAGTGATTATAATTATGTCCGACTTCATCTCATTTATTTTACTAAGGATTTCCCCCTTCTCATCGGCAACATTTCCATAAAAAACGGATCGCAGACCAAGATTTGATGCAAGAGCCTTAAGCATGGGCGCGCTGGAATTCTTCACAACACCTTCAACAAGCTCTGTTCCCGTTGATAATATGCCAAGTTCAGATCTGAAAACATGCACCTTCTCTACACCCGTCTCTATGAATGCAGGAATGTGCCAAGGCATTATCCTCTGGCCACTTCGAACGATGATGTCGCCTGCCCTCAGATCCTCTCCTGATCTGGATATATTCTGAAATTTCTTGACCTGCTTATAGATTGAGGCTATCTTTCCATCAATAAATGCATCCTCCATCATCACAACCGCATTTGCACCAGTTGGTATTGGAGATCCTGTAAATACAACGGCACATTCGCCTCGATCGATGCTGAATTCTGGATCATCGCCTATTCTGACCTGCCCAATCACTGTAAGGGTCACAGGATTCGATCTTGATGCGCTCAGGCTGTCCTCAAACCTAAGAGCTATTCCGTCAACAGCGCTCCTGTCAATCTCCGGAAAATCATGCGGACTCGTCACGTCCTCGGCGCAATATAGCCCTGACGACTCCGCAGCAGGTATATACTCAGATCTTCCATGTATGGATAATCCTGATGCAAGCTTCAGAGCTTCACCGTATGGTGTAAGGCTCTTGAATTCCATGCTCTTACAATACTTTATCGAATATCACATTATCGCAATATCTGCGCTATACTGATCCGGAAATTCATGCAATCATTATCATAAATTATCCTTGAAACTATAAAATAGTGTTTCCAGTAGGAAATAAAAAATTGACAATGGAGCAAACTACCGTCATGTCCTTTTTCCAGGGGCAAATGGTAACCCAGCCTGAGAATTAGTTGATTCTGCCTTATCTTCATCAAATACCGCATGTTTCATTGCTTCTGGATTAATATATCGCTTTCCACGGAATGCAGAAAGAAGTGCTGCGAATACGGACAGTCCAGCCCCTATGTAGAACGAAACTGAGAGTGAGTTCATCAGAGCCGGTGCGAGAGCATATGGAAACCATGTGCGGCTTTCCATCGCATTTATAGCTGAGGGACTTATGCTAGCCGTTAGGGAAGGTGGCAGATAGCTGAGCATCGTACGAACAGGATCATAGCCCAAAAAGGCTGCGAAAAGTGCGGATGTCGGTGGTAACTTTGTAAGGTATGGTATAAGAATTCCAGCGCCGACGCTGCTTAGTGCTGAGGAAAGCGTTGAGGGTAATCGAGTTGATAGCGTCACTATAACTATCGTGAAAAAGATGCCCATAGAAATGGTCATACCAGCATTCTGCAGGGTGGATCTCATGCCACTTGAGACGCCACGAACTTCTGGTTGTACTGAGTTCATTATTGAACTTGTGTTTGGTGCCGCGAACATGCCGTTGCCGATTCCCATCATAAATATTATCGCAGCGAACTCGGGATAATAGAAATTAAAGGGCAATGAGGCCAGAAGAACAAATGCCACAGCAACCACAGCCATGCCAGCGGTGGCAAGCCCACGTGCCCCCATTCTATCGGACAGCGCCCCACTCACTGGCCCCATAACAAGAAACCCCGCAGTCATGGGTGTCATATATATTCCAGCCCAGAATGGGACGGACGAATACGAATATCCATGGAGAGGCAGCCATATACCCTGGAGAAATATTATAAGCATGAACATAACGCCACCCCTAGCTATGGCGCTGGCAAGCGCCGACAGATTCCCAAGCGCAAATGCCCTAATCTTAAAAAGCGAGAGATTGAACATGGGACTTGAGACATGAAGTTCTACAAATATGAAAGCCATCAACATTATTAGACCTGCGGCCAGTGATGCGATCACATAAGGACTCCCCCAACCGGTAGATGCTTTTCCATAGGGCATGAGCCCATAGGTGATAGCTATGAGTATCAGTGTCAGCGCAGCAGCAAAGAGAGAGTTTCCAGCAGCATCTATTCTGTCACGCTTGAGGCTACCGGTCTCCTTCAATTTGAGAAAGCTCCATGCGGTACCGAATGCACCTATGGGTACGCTGACAAGGAATACATAGCGCCAGTTTATTATCGCGAGAATACCTCCAAGTATCAAACCGATGAAGGATCCTGATAAACCTATAACTTGATTTATTCCCAGTGCCTTACCTCTCTCATTGTAAGGAAATGAATCTGTCAATATGGCCGTACTGTTGGAGAATAGAAAGGCCGCACCTATTCCCTGAATTATTCTGAATACTATGAGTTCTATCGCTGCCGTGTTTCCCTTTCCTGGAGTAAGAAATAGAAGTATAGAGCCGGCAGTGAAAACGGCAAAACCATAATTGAAGAGGCGGACTCTGCCATATATATCAGACAGTCTTCCAAATGTGACGAGCAGTGTGGCCGTGACTATATTATAGCCCATCAGAATCCATAGAAGATACGCAAAAGATTGTGGTGTCAATGGATTTATACCAATACCCTTGAAGATCGCTGGAAGCGATATCATTATTATTGTGCTGTTAACAGAGGCCATCATGACTCCAATACTCGTATTAGAGAGAGCTATCCACTTATACTGCACCACACTAGGACATTAATTTTCGTTATAAAAGGTTTAGTTATTAATTAGTTCTATTACAGTCGAGATATTGATCAAAAAGGTCGATGGGTGTATCATTTGGAACCATTCCGCGGCTGAATATTCGAATTTTAATTTTTAACGAGGATATGTCTGCCTGTGCTGGTATATTCTAGATGTGGCATCCAAGGCCTGAATTTCTCTGCACCGGCCCTACCGATCACTCATGCAAAATTTTTTATCAGATTTCATCGCTAGTGGCAATCGCATCTTTATTTCCTGAAGATCTGAGTTTTACAGATTCTTGTCAAATCCATGATCTTTCAATAATGACCGAAGCTAAGAGATTCATTATTCATATATATTTTATGCGATCCTTACTCCTATGCTAAGTGCATCTTATTCATATGCGTTAAGAATATGGCTGTTGACGTTATCGCATAAATCCATGCTATGATCAGTATTATAGAAGCGGCTAGTCCAACATAGTAAAGAAAGTCTCCAGCAATGCTGTAGTGATATTCCATCAATATTGATTCGAGTTGAAAGGATGAGATAGAAAAGATGGCTATGGGAAACGTATATCCCCAGATGCTTATGCTTGCAGGTTCTCTGAACACTTTCTTCAAACCGATCATCATGGCAACGACAAAGTTCCATAATTCAAAGGCCCAGAGCATTACAGAAATCAGCATTGCCTGTGACATAGCTATCTGAAAAATCGATTTGGTTGTTGCAAGAATAAGGATATTTATCACTATTATACTAGAGACTCCTACCGGAAGTACAAGCATAGGCGAAGTGACATTTGATTTGAGATCGCGTATATAGGAGGCAAATGCCATGATCCCTATGAATAAGAAGAGCAGAAGTGCCATACCTATGCCCATCACCGTCATAAAAATGATGGTACTGAAGTATTCCGTTCTGAAAAGATATAGTCCCAGGAGCGCGTTGGAAGATAATGCCACCGGAGGTATCAACAGAGCATAGGATATCTCGTTTGTATGCACAGGAGACTTTGTATACAGTTTGTAACCAAGGAAGAAGCTCATTATAAGAATCGCAGTAAAATCTGCGAAATAGTTGATAAGATACAAATTCAGATACAGTTCGTTTAACCCATAATATGATATAAGGAGAACATTGAATACCGAGGCTGAAAGTGGTATAACCGTTGTAAAACTTATCCTGTTAAGGCTGTTCCAGTCATTCCAGATGACCTTATGATCAAGAAAAGTTCTGGCTATCCATACGACAATGGTTGCTATGAAAAATGTTATACCTAGATATAGAAAAACCAAACCAATATAGCGAAGATAATGATAACCAAATATCGCATTGAGATGGTACATGGAAATTGAAAGCGCAAAGGTTCCTAAAGTAATAGTAAACCATTCAGATCCGAATATCTCTAATTTAGGCATTTCTATATATAGGGGTGTAGTATTTCATCAACATAAATTTTTCCACCAAAAAAGAGAATTTAGCCTGAGAGAATGAGACCTTACTTTATAATATACTCCTCAGCTGAATCTTCGGATATTACTTTCAGTGAAAAGATATCTCCCCGTACGTGTATATTTCGAATAGTCCAGAAGGCGCTATTGCCATAGCATGTATTCGAACTGCGTCAATTGCATTCTTATAAGTATTGCACATTTTTCATTGAATCCCCAGATTGTCTGAAGTCCGTGCATCTCATGTCCGAAGAGGTTGAGATTTACAGCTTTACCTAAAACCCCAACTTCTCTTTTAAAGAAAATTTTATTGAGATATTCAATCACATTTACTTCTGTAATTTTTTACTCTTATAGACTCGAAGAATGATTGTTCAGCGTTATATGCAGATTGAGAAATTATAAAGATGCGGATGTCGGGATTTGAACCCGAGGCACGAGCTTGGCAAGCTCGCGTGTTACCAGGCTACACCACACCCGCTTACCATATCACTATGAAGGAAGCATAACGGAATTAATACCTGAAATATAAATTCTTTTATGACTGCTTTCAGAGAAACGGTATTTGGGCAAAAATATGAAAATAGGATTGGGGAAAAATAGCAATTCAGACGGGTCTTCCTGCAAACCCAAATAAAAAATGTGTATTTTTATGTCAAATAGGCTGAATCTGAGATCCTTCATTCCTTCTATCTTTATTCAGAAAGACTCTCAACCAGCATATCCCATCTGTCCTTTAGACGGTTAAGAGCATAAAGCAGAGTATCCTTGGCTGTAAGGGAACCGTCTGTCTCAAACTGGAATATGAATCTGCTGTCATCCTCTTTTATGTTTACCCCATCCGACTCAAATAGAATGTTAAGGTCATTGCACCCGAAATCATCGGTGAAAACGATCTCTTCATCGTTTTCGCTCATTACCGATTTGGGGCATGATTCCTTTATCTTCTGCCAGCCATCGAATTCCTTCTTAGAAACATGAAATTCCCTGTGGTACTTGTATGAGACGCCTGATGTGACCTGCCATTTTGCATGATCCTTGGCCGTACCAAGAATTGCTTCCGCGGTTATCAGTATAGCCTGTTTTGCTCCAAGTTTAACTATTGGTATCTCACCATCCACAGGTACAAGATCCGGATGGCTCACGGCCTGTAGATCGGATGAAAACACTGTTGATGGCCCAAGCTTATTTATTGAATAGGTAACGGTACATAGAGAGCAGCCCTTACCACCGCAGGAGCACTGATCTCTGAAATTTAGCGTTAGATCCGTCTTCAGCGGTATAAGGCCAAGCCTATGTGCAACCATTTCATCGAAGAGCGGAAGAGAGGAGTCGTATACATTCCCTTCCGAATCTCTTATCTCACCGTGATGAAATGTGACATTCTCTATGGCCAGCTTTGGTATATCGTTTATAAGCGTGCGACGCAGCGCGTTGGCCTGGGATGGCGTAATGCCATCTATCTCAAATCTTATGTATCTATCGGATAACTTGAAAATTTTTACGTCCATTCAGACCCTTCTCCCTCTCTTTCCCCCCTTCTTCTTGGTCCCATCGTGGGGGATAGGAGTTACTTCCTCTATACGGACAATCTTAAGTCCAGCCCTTGAAAGCGCCCTTATAGCTGCCTGTGCACCAGGTCCAGGGATCTTTGATTTGTTTCCTCCCGGCGCTCTCACCTTTATTATCAGATCCGTTATCTCCTTCTCTTTCAAAGCCTCAGAGACCATATCTGCGGCCTTCATTGCAGCATATGGACTTGCCTGATCCCTATCGTTCTTAACAACCATCCCACCGGATACCATCGCTATGGTCTCAGCGCCGGTCGGATCTGTGACGTGTATTATCGTGTTGTTCTGAGATGCATAAATGTGAGCAATGCCTGTCTTATTCATTTACACCACCTTCCTCAGAGGATTCTTCACTGGTTTCCTTTATCTCAGCAGATCTCTGCGCAGGTGCAAGGAGGGCCTGCCTTATGGGATGCAGCTCGTTCGCAAGAGGCGAATTCTCTTCGAATGTTATTGCATCCTCGTCCTTGGCTTCCACCAGCATTCCGGGGACAGTGACACGCCTGCCTGCCACCGATATATGGCCATGGGTTATCAACTGCCTGGCCTGCCTGACGCTTATGGCAAGGTTCTTTCTGAAAACTATAGTCTGCAGGCGTCTGTCCAGGATATTCTCCACGGTCAATGAAAGGACATCATCAAGGTTCGCGTTCTCGCTCAGAAGCTTGTATCTGCTCAGCCTTTTTATCATCCTCTCAAGCTGCTTCTGTGCATTGACATCGTTTGTTCTTAGCCTGGCTCTAAGATATCTTGCCTGCGATCTGATCGATGACAGGAGAGCCTCACTTCTCCATATCTCCTTTTTGTTCTTCAGCCCATATTTAACAACTATCTTATTCTCCTCATCTATTCTCTCCTTCTCCCAAGGATGGCGAGGAGTCGAATACTTCTTATGATGGAATTTAGGATCTCCCATTTTATCTACCTCATTCTTTCTTCCTGACAACACCTATACTGAGACCTTTTCTACCGTTAGATCTTGTCCTCTGGCCCCTGACCTTTTTACCTTTTTCGTGTCTTATTCCTTTGTATGATCTTATTTTCTTCATCAGGTTTATATCTTCCTGAACCTGAATCTCAAGATCCGTTGAAACTAGATTGAAATTTTTGCCCGTAATGGGCTCCCTTCTGTGGTTGAGAAGCCACTCAGGAAGATCATATTCCTTAGCCTCAACGTACTCACGGAGTTTTTCGAGCTGTTCTTCCTTCAGTTCTCCAATCTTCTTATCGATTGGTAGATCCAAACGTTCCGCTATAACATAACCTAGTCTTTCCCCTATACCCTTCAGATCTGAAAGAGCCAGTGGCAGAAGACGCTCACCGTTCAGATCCTTGTTTGCTATACGTACTATGTACTGGAAATCCTTATTTTCCTTTTTTTCCGGTTGATTCTTGCCGGACTCTTGATTAACCTTAACATTATTTGCAGATCCCTTTGCCATTAGATCATCCTGTCCGTTCGATATATTTTTTCGTCATATAAACATTATCAAATGAATCAACCCCAGCTAGAGCTTTTGATCTCCTATCCAGTAGGCTGTCCTTATCAAGGCGTCAGCGTGTTGAACGAGCGAATAAAGAGACGAAATCAATGAATATCGCATTACATTGTCCGAACGCCATCTGGCTGATCTTGATCGTTCCATCGCTCCGATCTAGGTGCGCTATATTTTTTGATTCGTAGGAATAATTTGATGCCCACATGGGAAAAAGGTTTTCATGAGGTTGATGCTTTCATCCTTGCTGCGGAACGCTTATTGGGTATCAGTGGAAATAGGATCAGGGAAACTGCTCCAAATATGGTCATAATCCACATGGCATCAATCAGAGTCGTATGGACATATAGCAGAATGGATATTATGGCTATTCCAATACCTCCACCGACTGTGTTGCCGATACCCCATACCATCCCTCCAGCGGTTGTTGAGATCTCGCGCGGGACGATCTGATTGACGTATCCCATAAGAACTGGAAAACCTGAAAAGGCTGTGAAAACGTAGAGCGCATAAGTTATGGTGTTCAATACGGGATCAGTGCCAGCAAACATGAAGAAGATGAAGAAAAGTGTTGAAAGGCCGGTGGTCAATCCTATAGTAAATTTTCCTCCGTGTTTCTGGGTCAATCTCCCGAAATATGGTTGCCCTGCTACGGCCGTCAGAAAGCTTATGGTCAAGATGATGCTCATCATGGTCTCGGATCTGACACGATCCAGCACAAACTGTGAGATGTATGTAGTTGTACCGGTGAGAAACATAGACCTTATGAAGACCATCGCAACGATTATGGCCAGCACGCTGGAGTATCTGGAAAGTGTGTCACGATTCCTTGAAGAACTCGCCGATCTTGAGCTTGCCGGTATCTCGTGCTCTCTTATGAATGAGAGGCCACTGTAGATTATTACGCCTGCGATTATCATGTACGAGCCAAGCACGATCAGAGCGTATTTTTCACCAACGAGAATTATCAAAGGAACGAGTATGACAGGAAGGGCCGATCTGCCTATGCTTCCAAATGCGCCGTTTATGCCCAGAGCCGAGGCAGATGAATTTCCATAGGTCAAGTTTAGAACAGAGCTACCAAGTGGATGGTAGAAGGCTTGACCAAATCCAAAGAGAATCGATGCCACTATCATCACAGGGAGTGCTAAACTAGCCGAAACGAATGACAGCGCAAAAAGGTACACTGAGATCCCAAGTATCAGAAATCCAGATAACAGCAGAAATCTGTATCTGCGTGTCTTATCTGCATATCTGCCTATCGGAGTACTTAAGAGACCGCTTATTATACTGTAAATGATGGCTACTGCGCCAAGAACAGCGAGGCTTATCCCAAAGTCGGAGTGGTAGTATGTTATTAGGATTGAGAAAAGAAGTATATTGAAGTCGTTAGTGAAATGTCCAAGCGATGTAAAGACCAGAGATCTGATCTTAGCAGACTGTGTGAAATTTACACTTGCTTCCAATTTAACACCTCTTATCGATAAGTCATTTACCTATATAAACATTTGCAAAAATATAATTTATTTAGCATAATGCTAATCGAAGCTATCAAGCTTCGATTGTGTGGATGCCTGATAATTCTTCTTCAGCGTCTCAAGGTGATCCCTTATCCTGTCCCTCGAAAAATCGTGTTCATCACACAGGAAGCGTTCCACACCATCTGCATCCAGCTGCCCAAACTTGAAGTCAACATCGATCACTGGAGGGTTTCTGAAGAAATCCTCGATCTCGTCGAGATTCTCGATCTCTTTACCCAGTCGCTTCAATACATTCTTTATGTTCCCCTCCTTCTTTATGAGTACAAGCGCCTTTTTTGCTCCTATGCCCTTTATCCCTTCGTTGAAGTCCGTACCCACCAATATACCTATATCAATAAGCTGATCATGGTTGATCTGATTTACCGTGAGCGTTTCATCCAGCAGTATGTACTCTGGATATATAGTCCTGTAAACGTTCTTTCTTGGAACCTTCCTTCTACCATAGATTGCGAAATTTCTCAGGATCTTCTTCGCGCCGAACAGCAAACAGTCATAGTCCTGTGAAATCACGCCGTCAACGTTCTTCTTTGTCATGTACGATGCCTGCGCCTCACCTTCAGATGGCGCATCAACATAGGGGATTCCCATATAGTCAAGAAGCTTCTTCGTATCATCGACTATTTGAGGTGTTATATAATTTACGCGAGAGTAATACTGCCTCAGATTTTCTTCGCCCCTCTCTATGGCCTCCTCGAGCTCAACTTTAGCCTTTTCCTTCATCAACTGCCTCTCGCTGAGCGTTCTGTTCTTTAAGGGACTTGGTTTTCCATCAAATACGTATACCGGCTTGATCTTGTTTTCTATGAGATTGACAGTACGATAAAAAATTCCATACAGATGCGATGTCACATTGCCATGCGAATCCATAAGAGGCATTCCATCAAACTGCCTCACATTGCTGAGTAGTTGGTAAAGTATATTGTACGTATCTATGGAGAATATCTGGTTCGCCTGATCCTTGAGCGATGTGTCATGACTAACAACTATATCGGATATATCAGTTCCCATACCTCACACCTCGCATGTCAGTCCACCATCCGTAATCCTGAAAAATGCCGATAGACCCTCCTTCACGGATCGATGCTTTGTTATGCTTATCTTTCTTCGGCCGTCGGGCAGCTTTTCAACCTTGAGAATCGCCTTCATAGCATGATCGACGAGAAACCCACCGAATGGCTGCAGCGTTCCATTATCTATATCCTGATATATTTGATTGGTTATGAGAACCGGTATGTTTCTCTTGGCTGCCAGTGATGACAATAACGAGAGCTGTCTCTGAAATTCCACTATTCTGGACTGCCTGTCGTCGCTACGTTCCAACCGGAAGAACTCAGAAAATGAATCGAGAATTATGAGCCCTATCTTCTGATCTTTATCTGCCATCTTTGAAGCCTTCATTATGGCGACTTCCTGATCGTCCAGAGAATAAACTCTGAAGAGTTTGAATCTTGATATATCGGAATGGCAGACTGCAAGGAATCTCTCTGGCGATAGGCCCTCTGAATCAATATACACGACCTTCAGTCCCTGACTGAGTGCCGAGCATGAAGCCACCATGCATATGTTTGTCTTACCGGATCCTCCTTCTCCAAAGACCTCTGTGATTATGCCACCCTCCAACCCTCCGTTCAGAATTGCATCTATACAGTTGACTCCAGTGGTCAGGCGTCTTATTCCTTGCTCAAGCGAAACTTCATCCATTACGGGGTAAATATCTCCATAAAGTATATTTTCATTTCCATGATACACGCTGATTTAATGCCCATTTACTGATTTCTCTCTGTATAAGATGATTGATTGCAAAGAGTTATATCCACAGGTAAAATCTTGCAATATGGATGTGAAGAGAATTTTCGAATACGCCAGAGAGGTTGACACAGTTCTCATATACAACGCCTCGGAGAGCGCTAGAGATCCGACGTTCACCTATGTCACGCAGACGACGAATGGGATTTTTGAAGGATCTGCCCTGATAGTTGGAAAGAACGGGACAACTATCGTTACATCCCAGCTTGAAGAGCAGGCGGCAAGGGCTACTGGTCTTGATGTCAGGATATTCAGGAACTCCACTGAATTCCAGAATATACTGAGAGAGATTTTGAAGGACGTCAATACCGTTGGCCTCAACTATTCATCACTCTCACTTGCATCTTATAAGATGCTGCTCAGGATAGTACCAGATAAGGAATTCCTCGATGTATCGGCAAGCATCCTCGAAGCCAGAAAGATAAAGCAACCTGAGGAGCTGAGCAAGATTAGGGAGGCTGCCAAGATAGGCAGTGAGGTTCTGCCTGATGTTCTAGACAGCCTCAATGAGGGCATGACAGAGTATGAGGTTGCTTCCAAGATAGTCTATCTTATGATGAAGAACGGTGCCTCAGGACCATCCTTTGATACCATCGTGGCATTTGGAAAGAATGCCGCAATGCCACATTATTCGCCCGGTCAGGCCAAACTCAAAAAGGGGGATTTTGTGCTGATGGATTACGGGGCCAGATACATGGGATACTGTTCAGATATAACCAGAACGGTCGTGTTCGGAAAGGCCAGCCAGGAACAGGTGGAGATGTATAATATAGTCAAGGAAGCTCAGATGGCTGGAATGAAGAGCATAAAAGATGGAGCGAACGGAAGGGACGTTGACGGTGCAGCGAGGAAAGTTATCGATTCAACCAAATTCAAGGGAAGATTTATACACTCTCTTGGCCATGGAGTGGGACTTGAGGTTCATGATCATCCAGCACTTTCCCCAAGCATGGATTTTCCGCTCAAAGCAAACATGGTCGTCACCGTAGAACCAGGGATATACGTTCCAGAGTTCGGTGGGGTGAGAATAGAGGATGATGTAATAGTTACAAAGGACGGCTATGAGCGGATAACCAGCGCACCTACATATGACCTCATAGAAGTATCATGATATTTCCAGACAGAAAGACAATACTAGACAGGAATTTAATAGAGGGCATCGCCGCCGCCTCAATTAGTGGTGATGCCCAAAGAGACCGTGAGTACGCTGCAATAAAGAGAAGCACGCTGGCCTTCATAGAAGGCGCAATACGTGGAGATAAGTCTGCTTACATCTCTGAGGTCGAAGAGCTTGCGTTCATGACCTGGATACTGGCGTCTCTCAATGAAAATATAGTGACAGCAAGAACCATAATAAGAGCGCGCGATATCGTTGAAAGACAGCTTGCAAATGCGCAGCATAATGAAGATCTGGAAGAGTTCGCAAGGAGGCTCAGCATCGATGTATCCATTGAGGGCAACATACTTACGAAGGATCATCTCTACAGAGTTCAGATCGATGACTTTGCAACCTATGCCAGCAGAGTGACCGGAGCGAGATATAGACTTTCCAATCAGATTGTAAAAAATGGTTACGTATATATTCAGAATGAAGTTCTTGTCCGTATCCTGGAAGAGGCTTTTGTATCCTTCATGTTCAGTGTGATAGACGATATAGATGAAAATGCCGCGACCGATGCACTTAAACCAGTATCTGATGACCTAGCAAGGCTACGCGATGCATATAGGAAAGTACATAACAGAGGACTATTGGAGGGCAAGGGAAATATCGATATGTTTCCGCCCTGCATGAAGGAGATAATTAAAAATCTTGATAGCGGAATAAATGTATCGCATATGGGAAGGCTGGCACTGGCCAGCTTCTTACATAAGGTTGGGTATTCTGAAGATGAGATAGTTCAGTACTTCAGGAATGCGCCAGATTTCGAAGAGAATATAACGAGGTATCAGATTAAGCACCTATCAGGAGAGATCTCTGGAACGGAGTATACACCACCAAAATGCGAAACAATGCGATCCAATCATCTGTGCTACATGGATGATGACCCTCTGTGCCACAGGGAATGGATGAAGCATCCCCTGACGTATTATGAGGTTAAGAGGAAAAACAGAAACATAAGATAAAACGCTATAGCTTCTTCTCGATCAATTTCAGTATAGATGTTTTCTTCAAATTTGATTCCAGAACATACATTTTTGTCTTCTGCCAGGGAATTCTAGGATAGTAACATTCCCTTATTTCGTATGATATACCGGCCTCATCCAGTATCTTGCGGAGGCGATCCTCGGAAAAATTAGCGAGAACCTTCCTGGAAAGCCGCCTTCCCTTGGATCTGGGTATATCCCTGGAAAAATACTGGAGATATAGAGCGCACCTCATTTCACTTCAGAAGCTTAGCGTTAACAACGCCATCCTGGCCCGGCCTTGAGGTTACAACAGCATCCCCTATCTCTGTCGCTATTACAGTACCCTTGTTTATGATGTTTCTCTGAACATAATGGCTGTTTGCAGGGTTGGCTTTAACTGTTACTATCTTGACGCGCTTTATCTTCTTCTCTGATGCATCGTATACATTTGCAGTCTCAGCTGTGAACAGTATCACCTTGCTGTTACCGCCCATTGTTCTGACTACCTTACGCTCGGTCTTGCTGCCAAGCTTCGTTAAGGTTGGCTCTCTGCCCAGTTCAAATCTTCTCTTCTTTCTGGACTGCTTCAGGCTTCCGCCAGTTGGTTTCTTTCCGGATTTGCCCTGAAATATTGTCATACATTCACCCTCTACTATGAGTTAATCAGCAGATATCTTCCATATGATCAGGATTAAACCTGACGATACAGTTATTTGCTAACGCTTATTGTAATTCACTTTATCAACTTTTCCGATCGGACATCAAGAACGCAACGATTCAAGGGCGGATCACATCTGGAATGACTATAATATCCTAGCAATAGCCCAGCGATCACATATTTATGCAAAATTGATATCGAAATATCGATTAATTTTTATAGGTAAGTGGCATACCTATCTATGAAATTCGCTGTAGCAGTTTCTGGAAACAAAGTGAATGGGCCTGGGGAATCTGAAGAAATACAGATTTATCAGGTAAACGATGGTAAATTTGAGCTTGTGGAGAAATACGCCAATCCGGCGCTTGAAGCGTCTGGCGCAAGAGGCATACAGATGATACGATCAGCAATGGATCATGGGGTGGATGTACTGGTGCTAAGCGAAATTGGATCTCCCGGATTCAATTATGTCAAAAATAGGATGAAGGTATATATCGTACCAGAGATCCCCGTAGATGAGGCACTGAAGATGATACTGGATGGTCGGGTAAAACCTGCCAGTGCTGCGACACATGAACACGGCCATCATCACTGATCCATTTTTCCAAGAGGGATAGCCACCTTTCTCTTTATGAGTATTGCGGCAAGATCAGATGGGATATGAACCAGATCGTTGTTGTGCAACGAATAGTTCCTATCTGACTGGGCTATTGGAGGAAGATCCTCCGTTATCATAACGAGAACGTATCTTTGCTCCTCATTTTTATCCTCAGAGGCCGGTGGAGTTGGAGTCTCGATAGGCTCTTCGGAACTCTTCTTTTCCCGTACTTCTTCTTTCACGATCTCTGTGCGTTCAAAATCCTCAGCCTCTTTTTCCGGGATAACCACAGTCTGGGCCTTTTCCACCTTATTTTCTTCACGCTTTGGAATAAAACTTTCAAATTCCTCCATAATTATATTGTGTATCTTTTCTATGAATTCCCTTTCTTCTTCAGTGAGTGGAGAAAGCGTTTCTCCACCTATATCGTATATTGCCTTGGCCACTATTTTTTCGAATCTCCTCTGAAAAAGACTTTTGAAGTCCCTCTTTATGGTCTGTATCCTATTGTTGACCGTGAGATAATTTTCTATATCCTGTTTCTGAAAATATTCGGCAGCTTCAGCCTGCAGATCCGATAATGCCAGACGTACTCTACGGTATATATCCGGATCGATTTCTATTATCTTCCGATGACTCTGCTCAGCGTAGATCGCTGTACGTATGTCTGATATGAGCTTATCTATGTCTGCAGGTTTCATTAACTCCCTATTGTTCTTATATGCACTTTATGCTAATGTGATTTTCTCTATCGTCGATGTCATTCTAAGAAATGAATGAGACATAACTGTATCATGCCAGGGAAAATGGATCGATAAACTGGACTACATATCCATAGGATATCATGACCGGGAATACGGGCTTATAGCCAAAGTTGGAGGTTTGATAGAAACATCAGAAACCTTTTTAGACAAGAGATACGCGGAATTATCCATTGAATGGATCTATAAACAATCTTTCCATGTTCCTTTTGTATTCTCCACGATATTGGCTCTGTTCGGAACATATCCTTAGAGGCGGACGCATCTTTGCTGAAATGAAAGTTCGAAGATCCCGCTGAGGAGTGACTCACATCTTCCAGTGAATGTGATTAGATGAACCTGAATATGAGAAAAGTTGTGGCTATGGACGTAGGTATGGTATATATAGCTGTGAATTTAGCCGTGCGTACTGCCGAAAATACCGTAGATATAAGCGACTGAAAATTGTTCTTTTCGCCCATCTTGACCGTCGTAAATTCAGTAGCCATGCCTATGAGAACAGGTTCAACGTCATTCTTCGCCCTTTTGACAGCCTCCACTATCAGATCTGATATTTTCTCCAGATCGCCCTTTGAACCCAATGGAAACACGTCAAGAACGCTTGCATTCACATAATGGTTATCTGTTGTATAGATCTCTACGCCTGCGACGATGCCAGAAAGCTTGGATCTTACCTTCTCTATGAGTTCAGTCGTTATATTGTTGGAGTCGGTAAG
This sequence comes from Thermoplasma sp. Kam2015, assembly GCF_003205235.1. Classification (NCBI taxonomy): domain Archaea; kingdom Methanobacteriati; phylum Thermoplasmatota; class Thermoplasmata; order Thermoplasmatales; family Thermoplasmataceae; genus Thermoplasma; species Thermoplasma sp. Kam2015. The sequence continues at coordinate 131,412 of NZ_QJSM01000026.1, forward strand.
CACAACAGCATCATATCTATCACCGGTCTGAAAGACAGTCGCCTGTATACCCATAGATGCAAGACCTGGTATATCCTCATAAATCCTCGCGTATCCCACCTTGGCTTCATACTTGGGTTCATCCCTTTTGAATTCTCTTTCGAATGCCTTAATGGTGGTTGAGCAGTTCTTAAGCTCGGGTGCCTTTTTGGTAAAATTGTTCTGTGCATCTATAACGGTAAAGTCCTGAGCACCGATCTTTTTCATATGCGCAATGATCTTAAGACCCTCTTCAAGCGCTACATCGTCAAAGGGTGTTTTTTCAGGGACTATTGCTCCAAAGGCAAAATTGCCGAATCTCTCTATGAAAATTACATATTTACCAGCGACTACCTTTCTTGGCCTGGACATCTTATCAGTGAATACAAGCTTGCTGTGGGCTTGTCGAACCGCTTCCGCAATATTGTCTATGTCCTGATCTCCTCTGCAGTTATTATCGTTGCTAGTTGTGGTATGAAACACCATCAGATCGTTCAGCTCTGGAAGCCTCATGCTCAGACGTTCAGGAAGGTTACTGCTGCCAAGGGTTCCAAATGGGCCTGGGTGTATATAAGGAAAGATCATGCTCACCTTTATGGTTCCATCTCTTCTTCTTATCTCTATAAGCTTGACAGGGATCTTTCGCTCATGGCTGTATATTCTGTCAAAGAAATGCTTAACTGAGATATTAGATTCAAGACGCTTACCTGAATTCAGGAAAAATTCGAGGATCTTTGATGGGGACGATCTGTATTTCTTCACAAATTTTGATGTCGACCTCTTAACAAGGAAATATGCCGCGACCGCATAAATCAACGAGGATATGATGAACGGCACAATAAGGATATACTGTGATCTGAACAATATGAGGAATATGATCAATGCTGAATAAACATAATTCATAGATGGTACCAGATCTCTGATCCCGTCTGCTGGATAAAAAACGTAGAATATCAAGAATCTGAACAATGTGGTTGAAGATATTGCAAGTAGAAGTGATGCATCATAGGAACTGAAGGCGTGTGAAATTAAGAGGATCCAGAAGAAAACGTTCCATATGACAAGCGAGACAAAATTAAGATATATACTTCTCCTCAATGGAAACACAATCTTAGTCAATTTTGTGAAAAGCAGATCTAGAAGAATGGATATGAAGAAAGTGCCTGGTACTATCAGCAATGTTATTACAACGCTTTTTATAAAATAATAGTCAATTAAACCTATGACTATCAATGGAATTACGAAGTACTTCGGAGAGACAGATTTTTTGACAAATACCGATAGATCGTCTATGCTTCTCTGTTTTTGTGCTAGCAACATATCTGTAATATAGAGAAGTATTTCTTTTTTATGCGTTATATTGAAATTTATGTTAAAAATTTATGTTATTAACTTTTTGACAATTTAAGCAATTGACCCGTCGACCACACCTATGCTATATGTATGTATGACTGGATTTGCCAGTATCTTCTTCGTCACTTCATAAACCTCTGACTCATCAGTTGCCTCAATGTAGTAAACCTTTGATGTCTTAATATCCTTTATTCCCTTGTATCCGAGTATATTGAAATTCTTGAGTATGGTAACAGCTTCTGGATCTTCAACACCTTCCTTATACCTTATTTCAACACGGAATTTCATAACCCAGTATTTGATCGCCGTTAAATATATTATGTTTGATCCGGGATGACCGTTTCTTTGGTCCCAAGATGTTAGAACTTTCCGTGCTCAGCATTAGGATGACCTCTCCATGAGGCGTCTATTTTCCGTAATTATAGAAAAGTTAGGAGTTTGAGGGAAGCAGTAAAACTCCTCTTCAGACATGAGATACACGGACTTCCCCAATAGAATTATACCTAAGTAGGATAGGTGCAGTCCGAATACACGCCTGTGGAGATCGCCACTTCGGGCTTGTACGGAATATATCCGTACAGGCAGAGGTCTCTTCGATAAAAGGAAGATCCGATGCTTCAGCGGAGGAGTAGCTCACTTCCGTAGAACTGCATGGCAAAGGCTATATGACCTTTTCTCTGGGCATAATCATCCTATACAAAAATCTGACTTCCCTATAAATAGAGTGATGATATTATGAGGATATGGGTGATGAAAAGGCCGATGTGGATAAGATCCTGAAAGAACTTGAGACAAGCCAATCTGGCCTAACAGAAGAGGAAGCACAGAAAAGGATCGATCAGTACGGTTACAATGAGATACAGGAAAAGAAGGAAAACAGAGCCATCAAATTTCTCAAAAAATTCTGGGCACCCGTTCCATGGATGCTGGAAGCCACCATAGTCATAACAGCCTTACTTGGTAAATATCTTGATACTTACATAATTTTGTTTCTCCTTGTTTTCAATGCATTCGTAGGATTTTTTCAGGAATCAAAAGCCGAAAATGCCGTGGAGCTCCTCAAACAGAAGCTAAGGGTCAAGGCAAGAGTTGTCAGATCAAGCAACTGGAAGCAAATCGAGGCCAGGTTCCTGGTGCCGGGAGATGTTATAGACATAAGGCTGGGCGACGTGGTACCAGCTGATTCAGTCATAATATCTGGCAGTCTCGAAATTGATCAATCTGCACTGACGGGAGAAAGTGTAGCGGTTTCAAAGGATAGGGGAGATACTGCATACTCAGGATCTATAGTCAAACGTGGAGAAGCTTTGGCCGTGGTGGTTAAAACTGGATCTTCAACCTACTTTGGAAAGACCACCGATCTTATACAATCTGCAGGAACAAAATCACACATAGAATCACTCATATTTGGCATAGTCAGGGATCTGATAATACTGGATGTGATCCTTGTCCTGATAACCGCCGTATACTCTTACTTTATTCATATACCGATACAGAATATAATCCCATTCATCCTCGTGCTTCTGATAGCCTCAATTCCCGTGGCACTTCCCGCAACATTCACGATAGCCATGGCTTACGGGGCTCTCGACATTTCTAAAAAGGGCGCGATAGTTACCAGACTGAGCGCAATAGAGGATGCTGCATCCATGGATGTTCTCTGTTCTGATAAGACGGGGACCATAACGAAGAATCATCTTACGGTTGCGGACCCAATAGCTCTCAATGCAGATGAAAAGGATCTCATCATGTATGCTGCATTTGCCTCTGAAGTTCAGAGCGACGACCCTATAGATAAGGCCATACTGGAATATGCAAGGTCCAGGAACATGATGCCTGATTTTTCAATCAGAACAGCATACACGCCATTTGACCCATCTACAAAGCGAACCGAAGCGGTCATCAGGATAAATGGAAAGACGATGAAGGTTGCCAAGGGTGCACCACAGATCATAAGCCAGCTGTGCAGCATGAAATACGATGATATAATGGATGACGTCGTGAATCTTGCAAAGCGTGGTTACAGAGTCATAGCTGTTGGTGCTGGGGAGGATAAGATGCACCTCGCTGGTTTGATACCGCTTTACGATCCGCCACGTGATGACTCAAAGCAGCTTATATCGGATCTAAAGGATCTAGGCATCTCAGTTAAGATGGTAACAGGCGACAATGCACCCATCGCTGAAGAAATTGGGAAACAGGTTGGCATTGAGGGAAAGGCTTGCAATATCCATACCGATGGCAAATTTTCGGACGAATGCGCCATATATGCAGAGGTCTTTCCAGAGGATAAGTTCAAAATAGTAAAATCTCTGCAGGAAGAAGGTCATATAACTGGAATGACCGGCGACGGTGTAAATGATGCTCCTGCGTTGAGGCAGGCGGAGGTGGGTATAGCAGTCAGCAACGCTACGGATATAGCAAAGGCTTCAGCAAGCATAGTACTCACGCATGAAGGTATTTCTGACATAGTCGAGGCAGTCAGAGAGGGAAGGAGGATATTCCAGAGGATGCTGACGTACACGCTTAACAAGATCGTGAAAACTATACAGGTTGTGGTGTTTCTGACAGCATCATTCTTCGCTGTGCATTTCTTCGTCACCACTCCATTTGATATAATACTGCTCCTATTCGCCAACGATTTTGTAACCATGTCGATTGCGACAGATAACGTTAGATATTCAAATAAACCGGAAAAATGGAATGTAAAGGCCATGGTTGTCACGTCCGGTCTTATAGCGGCCCTTCTCGTAGTTGAGGGTTTTATAATTCTCTACACCGGTCTGTATCTTCATTTCTCAAAAAACATGATACATACGCTGATATTTGATATGCTGGTATTCAGCGGTCTGTTCAATGTTTTCATGGTCAGAGAAAGGGGACGCTTCTGGCACTCAAAGCCTTCACGATATCTGATGATCTCAATACTTGGGGATATAATTGGAATCGGCCTGATATCCGCGCTGGGTATCCTCGTTAGCAAAATACCAGTGTATTCCATACTGATGGCCCTGGCATTCGCATTCGTCTGGATGGCCTTCCTTGACACGCTGAAGAACTATGTTTTCAGAATATACGGTCTGTGATCAAGCTGTTCGTGAAACAATTGCATGGAACCGGCAGGTGGGATTGGCGTTGAATAGACGCTGACATCTAGACACAAGTACCGTGACCGAGCCGTCTGAAGTTTAAACCTTATATATTTTAATTTAGAATGCATGTAAGAAATACACATCTGCCAGAATGATTTATATCTGACATTTTAAAGATCTGAAAGATGCTTGAGAACAATACTTGCTGTCAATCAGCGCCTTCCATGTGTGCATCCATAGATGATGATAAATATTTAAAGAGAGGTTAGGGATTGGGGGAAGCAGTAATTCTCCTTCTTCGGACAGGAGATACACGGACTTCCTCCAATGCTATGAATTATAAATTGTCCTCCCATATTTTTCCGTATCATCCACGATAACCAAGTGTACGATGCTTGAGTAGGATCGGTGCGATCCGAATTCACTCCTGTGAATATACCTCTGGCGGGATGCCTGATCCATGAAGGTATTAGCTAAGTGTCGTTGAATCAGGAAGCTCCGAAGCTAGAGCAAGGGATAGCTGACTCCATCATTCCTTCATCTAATGTGCGGATCTGAGGAGCTCAGATGCAGTATTATATCCATTGAGACAATATTGCTGCTGAACGGATTTGGAGGTGTTGATGATGGAGATCAAACCAAGGATAGACTATGAAACTTTTTCAAAAGTTGATATGCGCGTCGGTATAATAATGGATGTCCAGGATTTTCCTGAGGCTAGAAAGCCGGCCTACAAGCTGCGCATCTTCTTTGGAGACGATATAGGATACAAAAATTCCTCAGCACAGATAACCAATTATCCTAAGCAAAACCTCATTGGTATGAGGGTCATCGCTGTTGTCAATTTTCCGCCAAAACAGGTCGCAAATTTCAAGTCGGAAGTCCTTGTCCTGGGGGCGCTTACTAACAATGGTGTGAGACTTATACAGGCCGATGATCTCTCTCAACCCGGCGACAGAATAGCATGAGGTGATAGATTGATAAACATGCTCGAGGAAAAAATAACATCCGAAGTTCTATCTGGGAATCCACTTGGAGATCCAGTTACAAGGGATGTGAATATCATCGAGATAAGTCCAAAACCGCGTTCTCCAGTTTTGATAGGCCTTGCTGGATTCACCGGATCTGGAAGAAGTTTCCTGAACAGATCGTTTACCGCACTGGATTTTATAACCGCACTGAAGGACATAGAACAGAAGAGAATAGATCATGGCTTCATACTTATCCTTCCAGACGTTATGACCGGACTCTACGGAAACCAATATCTGAACTCAGCAGCTGTTGGAGACTATGAGGATTACATTGTGAAGGAAATCGTCGGATTCGTAAGAGAGAGATATGGAGAAAGAGCAATGGCGTTATTCGGAAAATCCTCAGGAGGCTTCGGATCTTACACGCTCGCTGTGAGGCATCCGGACATATTTTCTGGATTCATAGACGTTTCAGGCGATTCATGTTTCGAGTATGAATACATCCCTGACTTTCCAGATACATATAAGGAGATACACAAATACGGCATATATCGCTGGTACGACGAGATACACAGGAAACTCAGTCTCCAGAATCAGGACATAAAGGTTGCAAATATTGTTGCCATGTCCGCCTTTTACAGCCCGGATTCTGGCAGCCCAATGGGGATATCATTCCCGTTCGATCTTGAAACTGGCGAGTTCAATGAATCTGTTTGGTCAAGATGGCTGCGATTCGATCCGGCAAGAAATATAGATGAATACATGGATGTGCTGAAGGATATGGCTGTCTTTCTGCAGGCTGGCATACGAGATGAATTTCATGCAGACATAGGGATCGGGGTGATGCACAGAAAGCTTGAGAGAGAAAATGTAGTGCATTTTTACGAGCTATATGACAGCGGGCATTTTGGCATTGATTACTTCTACCTAAAGTCTATGCCACTTCTGCTGGAACTGATCGAACAGTGAATGGAAAAAGTTTAATAACCGTACAACACATTGCAATCAGATGGAGAAAACTTGTGAAGTTACAGGCTGCACAAATCCGAGTTTCAAGACCGTACCAGCAGAACTTGCCAGAAAGGTATTTTCTTTATCTGTCGATAAGACAAAGGTACACCTCTGCAAGGAACATTACAAGGAATATAAGAAGAAGACCAAGGAAGACAGAAAGATAGATAGGGCCGACTGGGTCTGATTGGTTCGATCATGGTCAACTACGGTGCATCTATCGTTGTTACGGTTAAGGATGAGGGTAAGAATCTCAGGGATCTTCTGGAAAGCATAAATCGCAATGATTTCAGACCGATGGAGACGATCGTCGTTGATGATTTGAGCACGGACGATACGGAGGAGATCGTCAAGCAATACGATTTCACCTTATACAGAAGGATCAGATGCTCCAGAGGTGAGGGAAGGAATATCGGATCGAAGATGGCCAGATACGATTTTCTCCTCTTCACGGATGGCGATGCCACGGTGTCCGAAGGTTGGATTTCCGGTATGACCTCTGCCCTGGCGGAGGGAAATGATGCAGTTATCGGTCTCACCCGGTACATCGGTAAAGAGAGATACATGCAGGAACGCGTGAAGATATACATGAACGGCATTGAGGTTACTGCACCGTCGGTCAATCTGGCTTACAGGAAGGAGAAATTCTTAGAGCTTGGAGGTTTCGATCCCGAATTTGTTACGGCAGAAGACATAGATCTGAATATAAGGGCGGTTGAAGCTGGATTCCATTTTGCGACATGTGATAGATGCATCGTCTATGCAAAGACGAGAGAAAATCTACGGTCGTTCTTAAGGCAGGCATACTGGAATGGATATGGAAGGTATCAGCTCGAAAGAAAACACCCTGGTGTTCTTAGGAAAACTGAGATAAGGATCGGTAAAAATTTCTTCGACTTTCTTCACATGGCCGCCGGAGCAACAGGATATCTTTCCGCTAAATTTGATTACAGGAAGAGATGATGCATCTTGCTCGGACCCAACGAATCTGAAAAGGCGGGAATACGCGGAGTAAGCCCCCTTCTGTTCACCCTACGGGCTGGCAGCATTCGACTATTCGTCTTACCCGATCCTAGCGGCGGGCTCACAGGATCCGTTTAGACTTTCTCCATCCGGGGAGGCTTTCCATCGGATCCTCCGGGAACGTCATCCCTTCGGAATCATTCTTAACCGGAGACCGTGAATTTCTTTTGCCTTTACCATCCTTCTCAGGATACCAGCTTGCGCTGGTCGGATTCCGCCGTGGAGGGGGGACTTTCCTCACCTCAAGAGCGTCAGCTGCCCTCGCGCTTTCCCGCCTGCTGTTTCCAGCCTATCATTATCCCTAACACTTATATTTATCTGATCTCCGGTTGAGGCCCTGAATTTCACGCGTGAAGAAATGGATATATATCAGCAATGACCTTTAATCTGCATCTTTACGCATATCGTTGCCTCCACAAAGAGCAGATTCCAGAGTTCACGATCGATCGCGATATGGATCTATGCACTGGACTCACCTGAAGAAATCATCTCCTTGGCGGATGATAGATCGAACTGGAAGTGATCAGCCATAACACTGGACGTTATGAAGTAGTTCTCGTCACCGATTCTAATGGAGCATACATATCCTTGTCCGGATCGGTTGCAGATTGCCGGATATCCTCTATCCGATGGTATCACTGAACGTTCGCTCAGCCTGTAGTACTTTCCATCAATGCGAACTACATTGCGAAAGTCCAGCAGAGAAGCGCTCTCATAATACCGAAGATCCTCAATGCTCTTTACAGATTCAATTATCCTGCCATTGGACATAATGGATAAAGTATCAAAACCAAGTTCAAGATCCCGTGAGTTATGAGTAACGTATATATAATCTATATCGTATCTCTCCAGAAGTTCGGCAACGCTTATCACCATTGACATCCTTGATCTCTCGTCCTGCATTGAGAATGGTTCATCCATAAGAAGCAGTTTCGGTTTTGATATCACAGCTCGTGCAACAGCCACTCTCTGCTGTTGACCTCCAGATAGTTCCCAGGTATTCTTATCGAGAAGATCGCTGAGGTGCATGAGATCCACGACCTCCCTGTATATATTGTAATCACCATGGCCATATCTTATCGAAATCGCAAGGTTTTGCCTCACATTATACTGCGGAAAGAGGAGGAGATTCTGTGGTATATAGGTTATCCTGCGTTTCCACGGCGGCAGTTTTTCAACATGTTCACCATTGAGTATGATCTCCCCTGTTGAATCTATTATTCCAGAGATCGCTTTGAGAAATGACGACTTACCTGCGCCGTTCTCACCCATTATGAAATTTTTCCTTCCCCCGGTACTGTAGTGATCGACATTGAGAACAAATTTTCCCAGACTTGCATTAAGATTATTTATCTCAAGCATTCCAGCCACACTCTAAGAACGTATCCCGACAGTTTCCACAATCCTAAAAACACCGGTCACCACTATGCCTGTGAGTATCAGTATTGCGGATGAAGCGGCTGCAGGATCGAGGCCGTAACCGAGCCACTGGGAATATATGAAGACTCCTGCGAGCTTCACAAAACTTGGAAAGATGTAGTATGCAACTATCAATATCGCTCCAACCTCCGAAACCGATCTGGCCCAGGACAGAAGGAAGCCCTTTATCATAGATCTTGCCAGAAGCCTCATCGAAACTACCAAGAAGCTTATGCCCTCACCGATTCCAAGAGTCTTCGCAACATCCTCATAATCCACCACGTTACGCTGATAGCTTACACCGACTTCCCTTATGGAGTACGCCGAGGACAGAAAGAACAGCGTTATTATTACCGCGAAAAGTGTGTCATCAAACGAGTAGCCTGGTATGTACTTCGAGAGTATGTGGCCTATGGGCATTGAAGGCTCAAACGTGAGAAGCATTATTATACCGACGACCGTGTGCGGTATCATAATGGGAATCTCCACAACGCTGTCCACCGCCTTGAACACTGCTGATCGGTGTCTGGACATCGTATACGCATATGGTACAGCAGCCATGACCGAAAGAACCGCAACGAATGCACAGACAATATAAGTGTACTCTATGGACGGCAAGATGCCGGAATGCAGATCGGTCAATATCTCGGACAGGGATGAATAGGTGAGGGCCCTTATCAAAGGTATGATGAGTACGAGAAGGTATATCACAAACACCGGTACAAACAGATAAGAAAGACGCCCTCTCATCTCACAAAAACACCTCTACACGTGATCGCCTTTAACATATTTACGCATGCGCATTCAAGAAAAACTGTGTAAAATATAATATTATGTAAAAAATAAGAAATCAGTCATATGAGGATACTGGCAGATACGATGGAGGCGTAACCACCAGACCCTTCAGCTGACTTGGTACGTTGCCCACATAGAATGGCTGCGATAGCGGATCGAATTTGCTCATGGAGAGGTATTGCTGCCCAAGACCGGTTATCAGGTCGTAAACGTACTGTATCGCATATGGGTTCGTGTAGTTGTTTATTACGGTGACGCTGTAGAATATTGGCGCACCTGGTAGATTGCCCACGTTATCCCATGCTGGACCGCTTTCATTTATCTGTTCGTAGAAGTCGTCAACGGTCTTGTTGACGCTGCCAAGGTTTATCCATGTTGGAAGCCCATTTGCACCTGTGGAATTCTGATAGTAGTCCAGTCCCTGATTTATGGCCTGCGAGACGTAAGTGAGAGCATAATCGGCCGTTCCAGCTGTCAGGTATCCGTCAAGTCCTATTTCGACTGTGGTCAGTTTCGTTGTGCCATTGAGATACTTCGATATGAATATCTGATGGTAGAGCGCCATCGAATCGTTCATCGGATATCCAAATTTATCATGGAACCAGTTGTTGTAAGCCCTATTGTAATTCATGTATTCAGTGAAGTTGTTGTTGAATGCAAGTCTAACATAGTAACTGACCGGCTCGCTTCCTTTAATAACAGTTGTATTATCCCAACCTGTGTAAAGTACTCCGGCCAGCTTCATGGTTTCTATGGCCTGGAAACCGCTTGGGTCCAGAGAAGCGTTTGACGCTGCCACTATTGCACTATTATTGGTTATATTCTCGAACCAATAAGGATAACTTGAAGGTATGGAATATTTGCTGTTAACCCAGGTTATTGCCATCTCGTTGGCTGAGAATATGATCTGCCATGATGCGTAATGCGTCTGATTCATAAGATCCTGATAAAGTATAGGAGCTGACGCGGAGATGAATACGCTGTAGTTCTTACCTTCCTGTACCTCCCTGGCACCGCTTATCGAACCTGAGAAGGTCATGCCCACGCGCACCCCGGTCAAGTTAGTGAATTCTGGATTGAAATCGTTTCCAAGAGCGTATTTCAGCGATCCTGCGGCAAAGGTATTTATGGCAGGTTTCGAAGGGGTGGAAACCGTGTAATGCCCGGCGGCAAAGCCTATCACAATTCCAACAACAAGAAGGACGACAGATATGCCGACCCATTTAGTTGAGGCGGGTTTTATTGGATTTTCCATGATTAGTTAATATCGTAAATAACTAAAAAAGTTTGTTTATTTTATTTCCAGGTGTTAATAATTTCTTCGGAGTGGGCTACAATGGCCTGGGTCTTCAGAACTTTCAGGGCTGCTTCATGCATCTCTCTGTTGGAGGATGAAACACAATCCTCGACAACCACCGGATAGAAACCCCTGTTTCCTGCACTTCTTGCTGATGATTCTATACCAAACTCAGTGGCTATGCCGGTGAATATGACTGTGTCTATATGCGCATTACGCAGCATCAGCTCGACGTTTGTACCGATGAAAATATCAGCCGTGTTCTTGTTAACCACCATATCGCTGGCATCTGGCGCGAGATCGGCATAGATTTCTGATTCGGGTGATCCGGGCTTCATGAAACTGATCTTCTTCGGATCAGAAACGCCGTATCTCTTCATAGAGGAATACAATCTGAACCCAGACTCATATTCGAAGGGCAACGGGGTGATCTTCGTATAGAGTATCGGTATATGATAATGCCTTGCCTCAGCTATAAGTTTCTTCAGAGATGAGACAAACTGATCTCTATTGAATATTCCGTTAACAAGTGCGTTCTGGACATCCCAGACGACAAGGATCGAATGATCCGGGCTTACCATTTCTTTCAGATTTTCATATATCTTTCCTTCTATAACCATAAAAAATGAATAGAAGAATAGATATTAAGATTTTTCAATGAAATATTTACAAGTCATTTAATCACAGCTGCGGCTATTATCCTGTCATCATCGTCTATATCCATCAGCTTTACGCCAGATGTCACCCTGGATGTCTCAGGAATTTCCGAAGCCTTTATCCTGATGGTCTTCTCATTCATCGACACAAGTATAACCTCGTCATCGCTGCTCACCGGTATCGCATGACTGACCTTTCCTGTCCTCTCAGTATCCCTGTACACCATCACGCCGGATGATCCCCTATGATGTATTGGAAATTCCGAGATGCTGGTGCGTTTTCCATACCCCTTCTCTGATATGCTCAGAATATCCTCATCCTCATTGACTACGAAGGCTGTGAGTATCTGGTCCCCCTCATTCAGGCGCATAGATCTTACACCCATGCTTGTTCTCCCAGTTTCTCTTATCTCAGAGGTGTTGAACACTGATGCCTTACCCTTTGACGACAATACGAATATATTCTGATCCTTCGCCGTATATGATACGGACACAAGCTCATCGCCTTCGTCAAGCGTTATGATCTTGATCCCGGAACTCTTTGAATCAAAGACAGGATCCGCCGCAGTCTTCTTTACCGATCCGTCCCTTGTAACGAGGATCAGATAGTATCCCTTCTCCGGCGGCGCCTTCATGATCTCGGTGACTCTCTCTCCATTGGAGAGCTTTAGGAAAGCTGCAGCTGATACGCCAAGAGAGGTTCTGCTCTTCTTCGGTATCTCATAGGCCTTCGATTTGAAAACCCTGCCAGTATTGGTGAAATAGTAAATCGTATCGTGAGAGAAGCAATGGATCATGCTCTTTATGCTATCTGCGGTCTTCATAGAAGTGCTTACGCCCTTGCCACCCCTGCGCTGAGATCTGTATTCATCTGCCTGTACACGCTTCACTAGGCCACCGTAGCTCAGCATAAGAAGGGATTCTTCATTTGGAATCAGATCCTCCGTTGTCCTCTCCGTCACACCTCTGAACTTTATCTTCGACCGCCTCTTATCACCATATTTTCTCTTTATCTCCTCCATCTCGCTCTTGAATACCTTTATCCGCTTTTCCTCAGAGAGTATGGTCTCCTCAAGATCCTTTATATCCGCTTCAAGTTGCGATATTTCTGTTCGTACAGATTCCTGTTCCATATTGACCAACCGCTGGAGACGCATCTCCAGTATGGCCTTTATCTGCCTGTCATTGAGTTCAAATTCCTTCCTGAGCAAATTCCCTGCCTGATCAGCATCTCTTGACGATTTAAGGATCTCCACAACACGATCTATATTTTCAATGGCCGTCAGAATGCCAGTCAGAACATCCAGCCTTTCCTTTTTCTTGTCAAGCCTGTACTGGGATCTCCTGAGAATGACGTCGAGCCGGTGATCTATAAATGAATCTATGAGCTCTTTGAGATTCATCAGCTTGGGTTGATTCCCCACAAGCACCAGATTTATTATTCCTATGCTGCTTTCGAGTGCGGTGTGCTCATAGAGCTGGTTGAGGACAAGCGATTTTATATCATCATCCCTCACCCTGACCACTATTCTGATGCCATTCCTGTCGCTCTCATCCTTTATATCCGTTATATCCTTTATTATCTCATTCTTGGCTAGATCCGCTATGGACTGTACAAGATCTGCCTTATTCACACCATAGGGTATGCTCTTTATTATTATTCTCCGATCCTCTGAGAGATCGACCTCACCCTGCACTATGACCTTCCCCCTACCTGATCTGTAGGCATCTATCAGTTCCTTTCCATAGAAGATTATACCTCCTCCTGGAAAATCGGGACCCTTAACGTATTTGAGCAGATCATCTACCGGTGCATCCCTGTGATCGACCTCATACAGTATCGCATCCGATATCTCTGTGAGATTGTGCGGCACCATGTTCGTTGCCATTCCAACTGCTATACCAGAGCTTCCATTGACAAGAAGGTTTGGAATCTTAGCCGGAAGATATTCAGGCTCAGACAGAGTACCATCAAAATTCAACCTGAACGGCACCGTATTTTCATCTATATCATCCATCATGTCCTCTGCTATCTGGGTGAGCCTTGCCTCCGTATACCTCATTGCAGCTGGAGAATCTCCATCGATCGAGCCGAAGTTTCCCTGACCATCTATCAGAGGATATCTGAGGGAAAAATCCTGCGCCATCCTCACAAGCGCATCATATATGGCCATGTCACCATGAGGATGGTATTTACCCATGGTTTCACCGACGATTCTTGCACATTTCTTGTAAGGTTTATCATGGGTTACGCCCAGCTCTCTCATTGAATAAAGAACACGCCTCTGCACTGGCTTTAGACCATCCCTGACATCCGGTATTGCCCTGCTTACGATCACGCTCATAGCGTATTCTAGATACGACTTTCTTATCTCAACCTCAACGGCTCTCTTTTCCATACATCACACCTCAGAGGTCTATGTTCTCCGCATAAACTGCATTCTCTTCTATGAACTTCCTTCTTGGTTCTACTTTTTCACCCATCAGAATAGTGAATATCCGCTCAGCTTCCTCTGCATCCTCTATGGTCACCTGGACAAGTTTCCTGGTCTTCGGGTTCATCGTCGTTTCCCATAGCTGCTCCGGATTCATCTCACCCAGTCCTTTGAACCGCTGTATTATTGCATTTGGCCCGAATTCTTTACTCACCTGTTCCTTCTCATCATCTGAATAAACGTATTTTACATTCTGTCCCTTCTGTATTCTATAAAGTGGTGGCTCGGCAAAGAAGACATTGCCGTTCTCGATGAGCGATCTTGCATACCTGAAAAAGAATGTGAGTAGTAGTGTCCTTATATGAGCGCCATCAACATCTGCATCCGTCATTATTATTATCTTGCCGTATCTCAGCTTTTTTGGATTCAGATCCTCTTTCACTCCAGTGCCTATAGCGACGACAAGATCGTGTATTATCTCATTTTCAACGACCTTCATATCAGAGGCCTTTTCCACATTCAGTATCTTTCCACGAAGTGGAAGAACAGCCTGATACTGCCGATTTCTCGCCTGCTTTGCGGATCCTCCCGCAGAGTCACCCTCGACTATGTAAAGTTCTGTATTATTCGGATCGTTGGAAGAGCAGTCAGCAAGCTTTCCTGGAAGTCCACCGCCTTCCAGAGCCGATTTTCTCCTTACCAGTTCTTTAGCCTTTCTTGATGCTTCCCTTGCCGCTGCAGCCGAAAGTACGCGGCCTATGATAACGTCTGCAACATGAGGATTGGTCTCCATGAAGGTTCTCATGAATTTTGAGGTCACTGACTGCACTATGCCCCTCACAGCGCTGTTTCCAAGCTTGGCCTTCGTCTGGCCTTCAAACTGTGGGTTCTGCATCTTAACGTGCAGTACAGCTATTACGCCTTCCTTTACATCATCGCCCGTTATATCCTCAACGCCTTTTATCTTATTGTTGGCCCGGGCATAATCCTGTATTGCTCTTGAGAGCCCCTGATGGAAGCCTGCCACATGAGTGCCGCCTTCAGGTGTGCTTATATTGTTGACAAAAGATATCAGCACTTCCTGCACATCGGTGGTGTATAGAAGCGAAAATTCCACCATGTGATTGTCGACCTCTTCCTTCAGATAAAGTGGATCGATTATCGCCTCTTTTCCCTCCGCCAGATGCTTCACCAGCTCAGTGAGGCCGCCCTCATGATGGAGTACGTCTTCCCTTCCTGTGGCTTCCTCCTTCAGTGTTATTGTCAATTGTGGGTTAAGATATGATAGATCCGTTAGCCTGGAGAGGATTGTATCATATGAGAATTCTGTTACCTCAAATATCTCAGGATCCGGATAGAATTTTATTATTGTTCCATGATCCGGAAATTTTATGTTTATACCAAGCTTCTCGATATCTGATATATCACTGGCTATCTTCAGACCTGAAACCGGAATCCCCTGTTCGAATATGTCATAATAGATCTTGCCATCTCGCTTCACCACTGCGATCAGCTTTTTTGAAAGAGCGTTCACAACGTGTACGCCAACACCGTGCAGTCCTCCCGTTATTTTATACACCTTCTTGTCAAATTTCGCACCGCTGTGGAGTTCTGTTAACACAATCTCCAGACCAGGTCTATTGTATTTTGGATGGATATCCACGGGTATACCTCTCCCATCATCCTCAACTGTTATGGATCCATCCTTCCCCATCAAAACATATATCCTGCTGCAATATCCAGCTACAGATTCATCCACACTGTTATCCACGACCTCATACACAAGGTGATGGAGGCCCCTCGTGTCCGTGGATCCTATATACATCCCGGGCACCTTTCTAACAGCTTTAAGCCCTTCAAGTATCTGTATTTGCGAAGAATCGTAATTGTTCTCAGTCATTTCCAGTCCCTATTTGTTGTTTCCATATTAATATTTAGATCATTGAAAGGTGAAATTTCAGAGTTTTTTCTAACATTTTCCATCTTTCTGATCCATATTTGGATCATACAGGTTCATAATGTCTCGCCCTTTCGATAAGTCTGACAATCGGCTTGCTCACAGTATAAATAGGGGCATTGAATATGCAATATATGATTGTTGAGGATCAAAGGAATATAACGTGTGGAGGCGATCCATTCAATTACCTTAAGAGCACGCTGAAGGGCCTCTCATTCCAGCTGGAACCAGGGCAGGATGTAAAAGTCCTGCTCTTAAAGGAAAAATTCCCATTCAATAGGGATGTCTACGAAGGACTGGCGAGAACTTCCAGGTTCAAGCTGATCGATGTTGAGGAGAACGATGGAGAAGTCGCAGTCATACTGAGGAAAACCCAGTGAAGGTATCAATGTCCACCCAAAAATTAAATATCCGCTTATAATTAGCTGTCAGAAAGGTGTATTTATGGTAACTAAGCCTGCTAGAATGTATTCGCGCATAACCGGCCCTGCCTATACGAGAAAGGAGTTTATGGGCGGTGTTCCATATCCAAAGATCACGACATTCGTTCAGGGAAATCAGAAAAAGGACTTTCCAATAGAAATGAGGCTCGTCGCCGAGGAGCCCTGCCAGATAAGGCATACTGCACTGGAGGCTGCAAGGGTCTCGGTGAACAGGAGGATGACTGAGGCTGCTGGTCTTGATTACTTCTATCTAAAGGTGGTCCCATATCCTCATCATGTGCTGAGGGAACACAAGATGGCTACCGGCGCCGGTGCCGACCGTATATCAAGCGGTATGAGAGCCGCATTTGGTAGGCCCGTAGGAACAGCGGCCAGGGTTTATCCTGATGATGTCATAATGATAGCCAGAACAGATGAGGCGCACGCAAAGGAGCTGAAAATGGCTCTCCGAAAGGCCGCGATAAAACTTCCAACACCATGCAAAGTTGTGATAACAAAGGGCAAGGAAATCGCTGGTTCGCTGGGGATATAGATTCAGATATCCCTGTTTTATCAATTTTCGGTTGGCGATCTGCTCAATAATTAAAATTTTGATGCTTCTTTTTAACGGATGGATATCTCCATTTAAATCTGATTCAGTATAGGATCTATATAGTGATGCATCTAGGCGTATATTCAAAATGTAAAGGCACTGTTCCTACAGATAATACAAAATATATAAAATTTTTATATTTGGCAAGTCCGTGTATCTCCTGTTCGGAGAAAGAGTTTTTACTGCTTCGCTCAAACTTCCAATTTTACTTATAAAATTCTAGATGTGCTCTATACGATATCTCTCCCTGCTAGCTATGAAAACCTGCATCAACTTTCCTGCAAGCATCGATGTATTTCCGTTGTCGTAGAGCGGTGAAAATTCATTGATATCCATACCGATGGTTTTATGGGAGAGCCTCTCAATGATCCTTCTGACATCGTAATCTGTCAGGCCAAATGGCTCTGGAGTTCCAACAGCTGGGGCGTAAGCTGGATCGATACCGTCCATATCTATCGAGATGTATATTTTATCGTACTTTCTTTCGATCTCATTGATGTATCTGTCTATACCGTACTCCTTAACATTGAATGATGGAATGAACTCAACCTTATCAAAGTCAGGATCCTGATATTCATCGAGAGATACTGATCTTGTGCCAATAGATGTTATCCTTCCAGGCCCAAGTATCTCAAGAGAACGTTTTGTCACACATGCATGGTTGAATTTATTGCCCATGTAAGAGTCTCTAAAGTCTGAATGAGCATCAATGATCACCATATGGACGTCCTTCGGCAGATTCCTCACCGCACCGACAGTTATAGAATGCTCACCACCCAGCATTATTGGGATCTTTCCATCACTGAATATCATCCTGGTTATGCGTTCCACCTGATCCACGACGTATTCAACATCTTCAGATTCCTCCATGTCACCGAGATCGGCGATCTTTGCCTTCAGAAGATCGAAATGATATGAGAATTCGAATGATTCGAGATTAACATAAGCCGACCTTATGGAATCTGGAGCGTACTTGGATCCTCGTCTGTAACTCGATGTATTATCAAAAGGGACGCCGAATATCACATAATCGCTTTCCTCATATTCATATTTGGCGTCCGCGATCTTCTTAAGTGATAGAAGATCCCTCAGTTCTGAAGCATGATCTTTCGCATCCCCATTGTTTCCCAATAGGGCACCTCCATTCCTGGTTTGACCTTGTCGGCGATCTCTGGATCCAAAGGCAAGACAAAGGTTTCGAACGTTTCTGAGTCCATGAGCTGAACTTCGTTGTTTTGAACGGACAGGACCTGCGCGTTCTTCTTCTCTATTATCGGTATCTTGACCTTGTGCTTCACGGGGTAGACGACACTCCGCTTCTGATTATCAAATACCCCTATGGCCACGATCCTTCCCTTGGCTTCGCCATGCTTACCTGGTTTAGACATAGTTATTTCTACGATTTTGCATGGTGCATCATCTATCAGTATGTATCTTCCTACTTTGAGTTCTCGTACTTCAGCTTCTTGCCAGCTCATTAATATCTGCCCCTAATTTTATTACCCTTTAAATACTTTCTTACCGCAATGACTGGCCGACTGAACTCCCTCACATCCTAAATTCATGAAAGTTGTGTCTCACCTAATCATAGGAATTTTTCATCCGAATCTAGACCGCTTTTATCAAATCCAATCAATCTTCCACCATACTTCTTTATCATTCCATCCACGATTACAGAGTCAACTGTGTCTGGATTCGCCGAGTAGACTATGTTATTTACCACGTTATTTTCGTCGGTTGGTATAAGTTCTGGCTTCCGCATATCCAGCAGTATGAGATCAGCTCTCTTCCCAACTTCTATAGATCCAGCATCAATTCTGAGAGCCTTAGCAGCGTTTACGGTGGCGAAATCAAGTATCTGCTGGCTCTTTATTATGGAAGCATCCCATCTTGCATTCTTTATGCTCAACGCAGAGAATTTCATGACATCGAAAAAGTTGAGCGAATTGTTGCTGCCGTTGCTGTCGGTTCCAAGTGTAACATTTACACCAGACTCAATCATCTCAGGAACTGGTGGTACTCCACCGGTTGCGAGCTTAAAGTTGCTGACGGCATTCCATGACACGTTCACTCCATTTTTACCGAGCAACTTTGCCTCGTGATACGTGGCCCATACACAGTGCGCAGCTATGACTCTATTCGAAAGGATCCCGATCCGATCCAGATGTTCTATCGGCCGTTCCCCTATCTTCTTCACGCTGTCATATACTTCCCTTCTCGTCTCAGAGAGATGCATGTGAAGAACCGTATCATATTTTTCAGCTATTTCCTTAGCGCGCTGATACGTCTCATCTCCTGCCACATATATACCCTGAACTCCAACGGATGGGGTGACAAATCTAAGATTCCTGTGTGATCTGATGAAGTTCTCAGCATTATCGAGCGGATCACCGTGCTGTGTTGTATACTCCCTGTCCAGGGTCACCCATGACAAGAATGCCCTTATGCCTACCTCCTCTGCGGCTCTTGCTATCACGTCTTCTGAATAATAGAGATCCACAAAGGATGTTATACCGCTGTTGATCATCTCGTACATGCCGAGCTTTGCAGAGTTGAAAATCCCCTCCTCTGTTCTCTGCGAATCATATTTGAATGTCAGATCTAGGAATTTTTCCAGATCGACATCATCAAAGAGACCCTTTGAGGCCGACATGCCGACATGTGCATGGGTATTTATGAATCCGGGAAGCAGTATCTTTCCTTTTCCATCTACAATTTCATCGCTCTTCGGTTTTTCTTTACCTACATATGTTATCTTTGATCCATCAAACTGCACGTTACCTTTGAATATTCTCCTATTTTCGTCCTGTGTCACGATGAGTGCGTTTTCTATGAGCGTGCTCATAGCACGCTATCGGTTCTGCATTACTTAAATTTGCTGGATGAATACATATAAGTGTAGACTCCTCTGAAGCATGTTCAATCCTTTTTCTGTAAGGTGGCTCCTATCAGCGACTGACGATAATTCTAAATACGGATTCTTTCTCGTCGAATGTAAACATTCGATGTTAAGGCCTTGGCTTCGGCGAGTATGACAGAGATCAACGATCCGCGATGTATTCAGAAATACTTATATACGCTCTAAATATGTCGAATTCGACCTATGGAACGATATGCAGTGAAGGCTCTGATACTGCTCAGCAAAAAGCCATACACGCTCTATCAGATGTCTAAGGAGATATCAAATGATGGGCCGGTATCGCACGGGACGCTCATGCCCATGATAAGAAGACTTCTTCAACAGGGCTTCATAAAATTCGAGACTTCAGGAAGGGAAAAAATATACACCCTGACAGAAAAGGGCGTGAAATTTGTGGAATCTCTGAGCGAGATAGAACAGCAACTGAAGCAAAACCTCATATCCAGGGCCATGGGTGACGCCTTCTTTTACCTCAATCTGCTCTCCAAGGATGATACCTCTGCAGCTCTCAACGCTGCCATAAGCATAATGCTTCCCGCAATAATAGCGGAGGTGGAATATGCCTTCAAGATGATAATGAAAGGCCACATGGATGAAATTAAACGAATAGCGAACGAAATTAGAGAGACGTACGGTGAAATCAATGATGAACAATCACTCAGCTAGAACCATAGCCATATCCGCATTCGCTGGCCTTCTCGTCACCTATGTAGAGACCATGATAACCCCGGCACTGCCAATACTGGTTTCCTTCTTTGATACAAATTATGATCATCTCTCATGGATAATCACCGCCTACATAATATCTGGAACAGTTTCATCAGCCATCTTTGGCAGACTGGCCGACATGTATGGGAAAAAGAACGTCTTCCTGATACTCGCGATCTTCTATACAATTGCTGTATCATTCGGTGGCTTCGCTAAAACCCTCGAGGAGCTCATCATAATAAGAACAGTGCAGGGCATAGGCATGGGCATGTTTCCAGTATCGTTTGCGCTGATAAATGATCAGGTGCCAAAGGATCGCCTTGCCCTGGCGCAGGGAATTGTAAGTTCAACTTTCTCTGGAGGCGCTGCTATTGGACTGGTTGTTGGAGCCTGGATCACTCAGAACTATGGATGGCAGTGGTCATACCATTCTTCGATTCCAGTCGCAATACTGCTTGTCATACTGGCCGCCATATATCTCCACGATGAGAGCACAAGGAGACCCGCAAAGATAGATTTCGTCGGTGTTGGATCGCTTGGATTTGCCATAGTATCATTCATTTTGGCCCTATCTGAAGGCGAATACTGGGGATGGACCTCACCCTCAATCATAGGGCTGTTCCTGCTGTCGCTGGTGATGTTCGCCGTATTCGTATTTTACGAGAAGAACGCTGCTGAACCATTCATCAGGATGGATCTGCTGCGCATAAGGAACGTCTTTCTGGCCAATATCACGGGTCTGTTTGCGATGTCAGGGATGTTCTTCCTATTCTACACAGTCCCTTCCATGCTTCAGGATCCTGAACCTGCTGGATTCGGTGTATCAATAGTTGAATCTGGTCTTATCCTTCTGCCCGCCGCTATACTGAACATGGCCTTCGCTCCACTTGCCGCAAAGGTCACAACAAACAGAGGCCCTAAAAATGCAATCATTATTGGTCTGATCATACTGCTGTTCAGTTATCTGGGCCTATATTATAACAGAAACAGCACAATCTCCATATTGGAAGATGCCTCTGTAATGGGTATGGGCATCTCATTCATATTCGTTGGCGTCATAAATCTGCTGCTGATATCCGTTCCAAAGGAAAGATCCGGAGAAAGCACGGGAATGAACGTTGTATTCAGAAACATAGGTACGTCCCTTGCTCCAGCAATAGGCGGCGTCTTGGAGACGCTATATGTTTCCTACGTTATCATCGGTGCCATACCTGGAAATTTCCACGGCCTGCCGGTGATCCCAATAATGCACAGCTTTCCGTCATCCCAGGCCTACGATGGAATATACATCATAGGTATGGCATTTGTGTTGATTGCACTGGTGCTTTCAATGTTTATGAAGAATGTTGTAGTTTCTAGAGGTGATGAAAATTGAAAACCAATTATATCATAGCAGTCCTGTTTAGCTTCGTTCTGATGTTTGCCGGCATCTCCGGCATTTCTACCGCTTCTGCGCAAGCTCCATCGCCAGAAGTCGTATCCGTCAGCTGGTATGCACCGAATTCCACCGAGATCGTGGCTCCAGGAATGGATTATATTCCTTTGGTAATATCGTTTGTTTCTCCGCTTGCCCTTCTGGATGCCAGCGCATACGTGAATCTCACGAAATTCAATGATGGAATACTCGGATATGTTAATACGCACGGCTATCCGAGTGGGCCGATGGTGTATAATTTCACCGAGATACCGGCTGGAAAACAGATAACCATAATGCAGCTGGTAAACATTTCCCCATCAGCCACAGTGGGGGGCTACAGAGAAGATCTCTACATCCAGGGAATAAATAATACAGTCGAGGATTATTTCAATGTATCGTTCACAGCTTATATCCTTGGAACAACGCAGATTCAGGTTGCTGCCACTTATTTTGGTACAGAATCTAAGCCGATAGCGCCATCGCCTGGCATGCAGAATATCCCAATGACTCTGGTGTTTGAGAATGTTGGAAACGTGCTGGATCAGAATGTATCCGTTCGATATGATCCTTCTTATCCCCTATATGGTTCGCCGCAGTATTATAATATAAGCGCAATCCCACCTGATGAAACTGTGCCCATAACATTCTCGGTGAGCATATCAGACGCTGCATCTAATGGCTTCTATTCACAGAATGTGACGGTAAATGTCTATGGAAGGACCTATGCGGTTAGTTTCCGCAGCGGAATACTTGGATATAACAATATAACACTGGTAAACACCGAGTTGAATCCTCCTGTGATCTATACGGATCAGAAATTCATCGTTTTCAAACCTTTCATAGAGGTTTCAGGAAATTCCGTCCTTAGATATCTCAACGTCTCCATCTACTCATCTGATTTCTCGGATCTCACAAATGAATATCATCTCTCTTACATTACGCCTGGAATATACAATTTCACCTTTCTGCTGAACTCACTCTCCTATTATGGCCCACAGATCGTCTATGTGAATGTAAATGGTAACGCATACCCTGTTGATGTGTACGTTCACCATTTGATCAGCGCCAGCGTTAGCTTCCATCAGAGCACACTGCAGGCAGGCGTGGATAAATCTGTAATATATTTCAATCTTACAAATGATGGAAATTTGACCATGTATGACATAAGGGCATATCTCGATCTGCCGGGCATCATAACAATACACATACCTTCATCTAATCCGCTTGGCGCGTTGACCGCAGACAACATAACCATACCAAGCCTTTCGCCCGGCCAGTCCTATCAGTTGATATTCCTAGTTGATACTTCCTCGGCGGCTTCTCCCGGCGCTTATCCCATAGAACTCTTCCTTGGATGGCACTACAATAATACGCCCTACGAGTTTACCAAGACATACAATGCGAATTTAACCGTTTCGCCCACGGTTGAGCAGAAGATCTCACAGGCGTTTACCTTCGATCCCTTGAACATAGCTGTACTTGCCGTCATAGTGGCAGTCATAGTAGGTCTTTCAGTGTATGCGACAAGCCATAGAAAGAGAGCTAAAAAAAGATGAAATGGTAAAATTTTTTCATAAACGCCATATTAAAATATACAATATTTTGACCGCGTGTTGAAAGCGTTTCCAGCGGACAGCGAAATTCATATATGTAGATAAAATATACACCCTAAACTTCCTGAAATTATGAGCGGAAGTAGTGTAGTCTGGCATCACAGGAGCTTCCCATGGAGACGGAAAAAGCTCCTAACCCGGGTTCAAATCCCGGCTTCCGCACTTTTATAGCTTTTTGATGCGCTGACCGTTATACCGCTCTGACATTCACACATCTCTGAAGGGACAGAAGTTCCTGATTCAACGACACACATATGATACCTTCTAAAGGTGCATGTGGACATGGTTGGCAGAGGCCATAACCTTAATCCGAATATCCCAGCAATATCTATAAATCAACGTCAACAATAACCTGCAAATGGAAATTGCTGATCAGTACTACAGAGCCATAAAGAAGATAAAGGAGATGGCAGAGCCTTCAAACAAGGCATATCTAACCTCTTCCAAGCTGGCGGATATGCTCGGTATCAGTCAGCAATCAGCCTCAAGGATAATAATAGATCTCGAAAAAAATGGATACATAACACGCACCGTGACCAAGAGAGGTCAGATCCTGAACATAACTGAAAAGGGACTCGACGTGTTATATACCGAATTTGCCGATCTGTCCCGGATACTCTCCATAAGGAATAACATCTTTATAACAGGTACTGTGACACCTGGCATGGGAGAGGGCAGATATTACGTTGCAAGAAAGCAGTATATAATACAATTTCAGGAAAAACTCGGCATAATACCCTACCTTGGCACTCTGAACATAAAGGTTGATCAGTCCAGCCTCTCAGAACTCAGGAAGATCAGAGGGTTCAAGGGTATCCATATAGAAGGGTTCAAGACAGAAGACAGAACGTTCGGATCAGTCAAGGCTTTTTCAGCTAAAATACAGAGTGTACCGTGTTTTGTTATAATGCCAGAAAGAACAGTATATACAGACGTGATCGAGATCATCTCGGACAAATACCTGAGGGATACGCTAGGACTGAAAGATGGCGATCGCGTCACCATAGAAGTTTATACATGAAAAATGTATGAATATCGCGGGAGAAAGACTCTAGCACTGGTTTTTCTATACTTCTATCTCGCCGTTAAGTATCTCATCGATCACGCGCTGGAATGCTGATATAACGCGATCTTTATTCATCTTACAGTCAAGCACCTCCATATATATCTCATAGGATTCTTCTGATATATCCCTGCCCTGAAAGACGGTGATTGTGCCGCATGTTCTTCCGGCATCAAAGTTCAGCATATACTTTAGCACCACAGTTACGTCCTTCTCCTCGATATATTGTGTTTTTTCCAATGTATCAGATTCAAACGCCATGCCATCACCCCTTTTTGAATATCAGTACTTATCAAGACCATGTTCCCAAGCATCTCTGATCTCTTCGACCGGTACATTTATGATGTTCAAACCGGCTTCGTCTATAATTATCCTGTCTCCTCCAGTTTCTCCAATGCGCTTGACAGAGACGTTTCCAGAACCTTCCATAAACTCTTCCTCCATGTTCCTAGGTACTTCAACAACTATTCCATTCCCGCATTCGGAGAAAAGTTTTACAGTTGGTCTGGCTGAAGAAACATTGCTTATATCTGCGTGGAAACCTATACCGGATCCAAAGGACATCTCTGCAAGAGCTGTAAAGAGACCACCTGATGACACATCATGGCTTGATAAAATCGCATCCCTCTTCAGATTGATGAAATCGCGAACAGCCGTCAGCTCGTCCAGATCAGGGATCGGAAGATAACCTTCGCTATATCCGCGCATCCTGTTGTATTCGCTTCCGGTCAGGTTGTCACATGGCGATCCTATCAGATACAGCGCATTGCCCGGCCCTTTTATGTACGTGGTCCTGGATCTCCTCACATCATCTATGATCCCCACCATCAGGATCGTCGGCGTCGGCATTATATCCGTCTTCTTATATTCGTTGTAGAAACTCACATTTCCGGCCACGATAGGTAATCCCAATTTTCTGCAGAAATCGCCTATCGCCCTGACAGATTCAACGAACTGGCCCATGATCTCTTCGCGCTCAGGATTTCCAAAGTTGAGCGCATCCACAACGGAATGAGGCACGCCCCCGGTTGATAGAATGTTCTTGTACGCCTCCACCAGCGTCCACATGGTGCCTGAGTATGGATCAACGCTCACCATGTTCGGCCTTGATCCAGAGGTTATGACCAAACCACGCATTGATTGTTCCAGCGGCTTTATTACAGTCGCGTCCGCGTGCGTTTCTCTATTGGGCCGACCAACGAACGGAGTGACGATGGTGGATCCTCTGACCGTATGGTCATACTGCCTTACAACCTTGAATCTTGCGCATAGATTCAGCCTGGAAATGAACTGAACAACGAAACTGCTTAGGTCCTCAGGTTCCTCAGGTATTGCAATGTATCTCTCCGATTCCTTCAATCTGTAAGGTCTTTGATAAACAGGAGCGTCATCCAGGAATTTTATATCCATATCTATTATCTTTCTTTTTCTGTAGTATACTCTGATCCTGCGATCTTCTGTCACCTTTCCTATCACGGAGAAATCCAGATTCCATTTTTCGGCTATTCTCTTTATCTTTTCCACATCTTCCGGATAGCACTCCATCAGCATGCGTTCCTGGCTCTCGCTTATCCATATCTCCCAGCCCGACATGCTGGATTCCTTCAGCTTGATATCATCGAGCACAATCTCCGCTCCAAATCCCCCGGCATAGACCATCTCCGTTGCTGCGCTTGACAAACCGCCGCCGCCAAGATCCTTCATCGCACGAATCAATCCCTCGTCATTTGCCTCCAGAACGGCCTTTATCATAGGATGTTCAACGATGGGATTACCCAGCTGTATGGCCAATCTACTGCTCTTGGTTATCTTTCCAAGTGTTGTGCTTGCGAAGTTGACGCCATGTATTCCATCCCTGCCTGTTTTGCCTCCCATTAGAACAAGGATATCCCCGGCTTTATACGATTTGGATCTGACAATCTTGTCCTTTCTGACTATACCTATACACCCTGCATTCACGAGAGGATTGGAGTTGTAGAGCCTGTCAAAATATAGTGATCCGGCCACATTTGGTATACCTATTCTGTTTCCGTAATCTCTTATGCCGCTGACCACTCCATCAAATATATAACGCGGGGATAGAAGACCCTCGTACCTGTCCGATGAGACATCCCCAAGAAACAGAGAATCCACAAGTGCAACAGGCTGTGCACCCATGCAGAGAACATCGCGGACTATTCCGCCTATACCGGTTGCAGCACCTCCATATGGTTCTACAGCACTTGGATGGTTATGGCTCTCCATCTTCAGTACATAGGCATTTTCGCCATCAAAATCAACAACACCAGCATCATCTTCCATAGCAAGAATCGTGTAATCTGTTTTGAGAGAGCCGAGATATTTTTTGAGATAATATTTGGAGGATTTATAGGAGCAGTGCTCGCTCCATGACTGAGCCACGGCGTGAATTTCGGCATCGATTGGATCGCGACCTTCCCTTTCAAAGTATGCCTTCAATGATCTCATCTCGTCCAGCGAAAGGGCAAGCCCAAGCCTCTTGCTTATCGCCTTCAGCCTGCTATCATTCGCATCTCTGAGTTTGACCGTCCTGAAAATCATCACTGGGGCATGCGGTCTTCATTAATAAATCAGTTGAGAATCCCTCGACGATTTTACCTGAATATATAGCTATCAGATCTGGCCTTCTCGGTGGAACCTCTTTCCTCTCCCTCTGCCTCCACATAACTGTATATCTCAAGCAGCGAGGATATGTGCCTCTCAAGGCTGTATTTATTCTCCACAATGCGCCTAGCCTCTGTAGCCAGTTTTCTGCGATCCGCTGAAAGTATTCTTTTGGCACTCTCTTGTGCCGAACGCACATCGTTGAAATCCACGTAAGATATCGCTTCGCTATCCTCCTTGACGGGAAAATCATTTGAAACCATCACGGGCACCCCTGATGAAAGTGCCTCGAATACGGATATGCCGAATGTATCAGCCGATGATGGATAGACAAACATGCTCGCGTTTTCCATGAGCTCCCTCTTTTTCTCATCGTCGACATATCCTAAGATCTCCACATTCTTCATTTGATGTGCATGTACGATTCTCTTTATCCTGTCCAGTTCTGGTCCTATGCCTGCTATTTTGAACTTAACACCATCGCTCTTCATGGCCTCGGCCAGATCCAATACCCTGTAAACTCCCTTGTCCACGGTGATTCTACCCAGATAAAGTATGTACTTTTCCTCAGGTATGTACTGACTGCATCTATATTTATCAGTATCAACAAACAGGGGGAGAGTGATCACATTGTTTACACCATTTCTCCTGAGATACTCCTCAACAACCTTACTTGGGGCCATGACAACCCTGCATTTCCGGTACAGATACATGCTATAGCGTTCTCCCAGAGAGAATGCAAAATCCTGAAAAGGCATATTAATGCTATCCTTCATCTTAGATATGTCTGTGTGAAACGTGGCAACGGGGGGAATACCAAGCCTTCTGGCCACAAGATATCCTATTGAGCTCATATAGAAGGCATTGTGAAGATGGATTATATCAGGATCAAACTCTATAGCCCTTCTGAAAATCGAGAATGGCAGGAAGAAAAAAGGTACTCTGTACTGTGGATACGGTAGGAATGGGACAGTTAAGCGTGGAATGTACACGTTATGCTCCCGCTTATCGCCGGTAAGAGAGAATATCATGACCTCGTGCCCCTCGCTTTCCAGCTTGTCTTTTACCTCCTTCAAATACACTGATACTCCATCGGGAGTGGGATAATATGTGTCCGTAAAATAAAGTATCCTCAATTCTTACCTCTTGTCACATTATTACAGGTATAATTTTATATTTACCGTATCCCACCAGTACCCTGGCATATCCATGCTTCCATGGATTTATGTCTGAATCAACATACAATGTCCTCATGTTTTCGGCCTTTGAAGGCGATGCAACGATCACTATGTCATCCTCGCTGATCATCCCCAATATTCTGCCGGATAACTGCTTGTTGCCGCGTCCGATCAGAAAGTTCTGACCGCCTATGGGTGATATTATTATACGGCATCCATTCCGGCAGGCCTCATAGATATCACTCTCTGCGGCGTCCTGCTTCAGCAGCTTCCTGTCCTTGATGATATCAAAAGCAAGCGGATTTGTTGATATGCCCATCTCCTTCTCGATGGTTTTGCATGTGTTCCCTGGCCCAATTATATAATAGCGATCATCCATATGCTCCATTATATATTCAGCTATATCTTCAGCACCTCCAGTATCGTATTCCGCCTTTGAGGACACAATTATGTCGTTTACATCCGGTACCTTAAGGTATCCATATGACTTTGCACTGAGTATACCCCTTCTATAAAGATCCTCGTCTATATCCATAACCTCAGCATCTATTCCATGAAGTTTCTCAATATTCAGTGAATTCATGCTCAATGCTGCATGGCGAGGACTGATGGCAAATACAGAGCTGTACATCTTTACCCCTGCAGGTATTCCTATAACCGGTATCCTCACTCCAGCAGAAATTATGTCTCTCGCTGTCCCATCCCCACCTGCGAAAACAAGGATGTCAGCATCGTCTATGGTCTTCAGGAACCCAATCGTGTCCTCTCTGGTCGTTGGCCATCCACTGTGATATGTGACGCTATACGCATCTGTGAACTCTGATATTTCGACCTCACCCATATATCCGGATGGCACAAGAAAGATGAATTTGGAATAATCCACATCCTTAAGGAAATCCATAGAACGCGCTATGGAAACCGATCTTTCAGGATCCACTATCTGAAGCCCGTCTGAACCCTTCATGTTAAGCAGCGAACCATAACCTGCCAGTGGATTTACGAAGAATGCCACCTTTATTTTATCCGTATCGCTCATAGGTATATTCTCGCAGTCAGCTACTCCTCGCTAAAGCTTCGGAGCTTGCTGCTGGTCTCCCCTCCACCCCTGAGTGGAGTTTCATCGAACCGCAGTGATCGGCTGGCTAACAGCATCCTGAAGTACTCAGATGTACCGGGCACTTCGATGTTCCTTGAGGCATTCAGATCCGCATGGAGTTCGAAGCCACAGTTCAGGCATTTGAATACCGAGCCATGCCTGTTGTTTTTATTTACATAGCCA
>NZ_QJSM01000027.1 GCF_003205235.1 Thermoplasma sp. Kam2015
AGTTCTGAACATCTATTATTAATATAGCAAACTTATCAATAGGATTTTCGGTTGGGGGAAGTCCGTGTATCTCCTGTCCGAAGAGAGAGTTTTACTGCTTCCCCCAAACTCCTAACCTTTCTATAAATATCTTTTTTTAGCTGTACATACGAAGCCATAAATATCGTTTAGTTATGAGCCTTCATTCAGGGAAGCGCTTCCATGACGCACGAACCATATTCTGCATCATTCAGGTTGATATTATCGTCAAGGGCTTTCAGAAGTGCAGGCCTGATATTCATGGCGCTGTCCCTGCCGCTCTATCTCCTTGTTAACAGGATAAGCATAGCCAATGTGGGTATTATATATGTTGGTACCGCGCTCTTCAATGTTTTATTGTCCCTAGGTATCGGTATGCTTGGTGACCGCATAGGGTACAAGTATTCCCTGATAATGGGCGAATTGCCGGCGTTGCTGGCATCTGGAATACTTTCCTTCACAAGATCTATTCCGCTGATAGTCATAGCAACTATAATATCAGGAAGCGCTGGGGCCCCGGGCGGAATGCGTGGATCTTTTTCTGTCGGCATAACACCCTATCTTGCCAGGATATGGCAGGATCCTTCCGTGAGAATATCGAAGATGGCAAATATCACCTTTGTAGCGTCGATAGCCAGCATAGGGGGAAGCTTGCTGCTCTATTTACACGGCTTTCTTTCCAGGATATATGGAAACGAGGGCGCTTTCGTGATGCTCTACCATGCAACATTTTTCCTCATAATGCTCTCGTTCATCTCCCTGATGCTCATAAAGCGGGATCAAAGGCAAAAAAAGACTACAAAGTTTTTGAGAAGAGAAACCCTGCACTTTTCCGCACGCGTTATAACGACCAACATCATCAACGGCAGCGCCATTGGGTTTTCCATGGCGCTCATATCCGCATGGTTTGAGATAAGATACGGGGTCAGTGCATCAAAGATCGGGCTGATCTTCACTATCTCATATCTGACCACTGCTCTCGGATCCTTCTTGGCCGGTAGAATTCATATTTCTAGAGATAAAGCCGTATATTTTGGTTCACTCACGAGGGTGTTGCAGGGCGCTCTGCTGATAGCCATGGCTGCAAGCCCTTACTTCATACTTGGATCAGCGATATACATAATCAGGACTGCGGTGGCTGGCTTCGGAACACCCATAAGAAATGTGGTAAACATCCAGGGCGTGAAGGACGAGGATCTTGGCACAGCCTCCAGCATTCAGGGAGCTCCCTCCAGGATAATGCAGAGCACATCTGGGATCGCTGGCTATCTCATGGATTACTATCCTCCGCTGCCTGTGGAGATCGGTGGTATAATCCAAATGATCGGAGGTTTCGTCTACTTCAGACTGCTGAAAAAATACCGATGAAATTAATCATTTGAGTATCGATAGCGCGATGATAGCGTCTATAAAGTATTGTATGGCAAAACCAGCAAGCAGGAGACCGAAGATACGGGATATGGCCTTCATGACCTTTGCTCCGATGAATTTCGAAACTATCGAAGACCATTTGAAGAATATATAAACCATAACAAAGATTATCGCTATGGAGATCAGGGTGAATATCCTCTCGATGATCGGGCCCTTCATCAATATGATCACAAGTGATATAGCACCTGGCCCCGCTAGCATCGGGGTTGCAAAGGGTACTATTCCTATATCATAATCAACAAATTCTGATCCAGACGATTTTGGCCTGTTACCCTCCATTATCATCTCCACTGCCATTAATAGCAGTATGATTCCCCCTGCCATTTCAAGGGCCTCTATAGATATACCGAAGAAGTAAATTATGTATTCACCTGCCAGCGCAAACATGACGAGGATGATACCACCGTAAAAGACAGCATCCTTTGTGGCGCGCAATTTCTCAGATTCATTGAAATTATATGTCATGGATGTGAAAAGAACCAGACTACCGAATGGATCGATGACTATGAAGAGCGGTATGAATACCTTCAGAAATTCTACAGCCTGGTTCACCTTTGGGTATTATATTGCTCTAATATATCTTTCTCTGATTGGAGTCATTTCCGTTTACATACTCCTCTATGAATTATCTCAGTCCTCAGATTTCCACTTTATCATTGTTCTACCTATAAGTGCGTATACTGCGGTTTCTATTATGAAAATCGGTATCATGGTA
Organism: Thermoplasma sp. Kam2015; assembly: GCF_003205235.1. Classification (NCBI taxonomy): domain Archaea; kingdom Methanobacteriati; phylum Thermoplasmatota; class Thermoplasmata; order Thermoplasmatales; family Thermoplasmataceae; genus Thermoplasma; species Thermoplasma sp. Kam2015. The sequence goes on from NZ_QJSM01000027.1 coordinate 2,165, forward strand.
TACATATTAGGTGAAAGCCCGAAAACACCCTGCATGATCACAGCCGCAGATGTAGCTGGTGATATGGACAGGGCATACAGAAATGGTCTGGGGATTATGGTGTAAGGATAGAATGTTGGTGGAAGCACGGTCATAACCACGGAGAGTATTCCGGCTATACCCCAAACGTTTCTGACGTGTTTTATTAGCCCCGATACTATGAAAGAAACTGAACTCGTTGCAAGGGTGAGCATTATCAGTGTGCCGATGAGTGCAACGACGCCTGTTGGCGTGAATATATGAAATATGCCCCCCAGAAAAGCGTATACAAACAGGCCGGGTATTGAAAAGATGAGATAGCTCAGCGTCAGGCCCATCATGTAATCTGTTGGTGAAATGGATGTTGCCACAAACAGATCCTGCATCCTCAGCTGTAGTCTGAGGAACGCCGCATCGCCTGCACTTGATAGTGAAACAGAGGATATCAGACCGATGAACCCACCAACCAGAGCATAATTCAGAAGCTTTCCTCTTGAAATTATGAATATTAGAAAGAGCAGGGCAAGAGGTGTGCTCATTGCAGATAGAAGGTACGATGGGCCACGTCTCACCGCTCTGAAGCCGTAATACCATGCGAACATCATTATAAATTTAAGATTCAAGATCTATCCTCTCCTTTATGAAGACATCGTCAAGAGTTATACCCTTCACATTGCATCCCAACCTGACATACTCCTCAGCCTTCTCAGCATCGACGTATTTTATGAACATCCCACCCATGCTTATGGAGTCTTCCTGACGATCTCTGCATTCTATTCTGACCTTGCCTGAAAATTCGGCAAGTAGATCGTTGAGCCTACCTCTGCTTATCACCATGCCAGAATCCACTAGCACTATGAACGAGGATAGTGAGGCGGCTTCCTCCATATAGTGCGTTGTGAGAATCACATGCGATTTCAGCCTCCTTATTGCAGCCCAGACATCGTATCTGGATATTGGATCTAAGCCGGTGGTAGGTTCGTCCAGAAAGACTATCTCGCTGCCCGAAGCAAGGGCCATGGCCACGAAAATCTTGCGTTTCATACCTCCAGAGAGCGTATCTGCTGGAGTCCTCATGTTATCTTCGAGACCAGCTTCGGCCAGGGCCCTTCTTGCTTCAGCATCCGCCGAAGAGTATGAAAACCCGCGAGCTACCAGATACATCTTGACCTGTTCGAGCGGTGTCAGTATTCCTATGGGCGAGGCTTCCTGTGGTATACTGCATATCAATCTCCGGATTCGCTTTTCATCCTTTGCCGTGTCCAATCCCATTATCCTTACCATACCCGATGTTGGCTTCAGCTGGGTTGAGAGTATTCTCATCAGCGTAGTCTTGCCGGCGCCATTTCTTCCTATTATGGCTGTTATCCCTGCAGGTATATCAAGGTCTATATGGTTCAGCGCCACCTTACCATTTGAATATACCTTTCTCAGACTGCGTATCTCTATCAGATTCTCATGGGATGAGACCGTAATCGAATCGACCAAATGATGCACCTCTGTAGTAAATATATTTAATGTAGAGTTCAAATTTGATATTATGGATATATTTCAAACCTCGGTTCAGAATTAGAATGAATAATTAAGACATGAAATAATATTTTTATGCTGATAGAGATATCAATAGGAATGAAGATACTGATAATGGGTGTTGACGGTTATATAGGTTTTCCTCTCGCACTCAGGCTTCTAAACAGAGGACATGAGGTGTACGGCATAGATAATTTCATAACAAGAAAGAGGGTAGCTAATGTAAATTCTGATTCAGCGCTCCCAATACTCTCCTTCAAGGAGAGGAACGCGAGAATAAAGAAATATTTTGGGCGAAATGTGAAGTTCTTCTATGGCGATGCCACGAATCCAGAATTCATGTACAGGGCTATAGAGAAATCGAGACCTGATGCAATAGTTCATCTCGCAGAGCAGAGATCTGCGCCATATTCTATGATTGGCTTGAAGGAAGCAAATGAAACCATGGTCAAGAACATAACAAGTACGATGAATCTCATATATGCAGTGAAGGACATCGTTCCAAAGGCGCATATACTGAAACTTGGTACCATGGGTGAGTATGGTACGCCAAATATAGATATACCGGAAGGCTTCTTCGAGATAGAATACCATGGAAGGAAAGATATGCTTCCATTCCCCAAGAACGCCAGCTCCTGGTATCACTGGACTAAGGTTCATGACTCCAATAACCTCATGTTCGCAAACAGACTCTGGAATCTTGCAATAACAGACGTGATGCAGGGCGTCGTTTATGGAACCAAGACAAAAGAAATTGCGGATACTGGCCTCTACACAAGATTCGACATCGATGAGGTCTATGGGACGGCTCTTAACAGGTTCACTGCAGAGGCGATACTAGGTATGCCCATGACCGTCTATGGAAAGGGAGGCCAGACGAGGGGATTTCTGTCGTTGAATGACAGCATCCAGTGCCTCACGCTGGCGCTAGAAAAACCGCCTGAGAGCGGTGAATACAGGGTCATCAATCAGTTTGATGAAAAATACAGCGTTGGGCAGCTTGCCGAGATGGTTCAGGATATATTCAAAAGGGAATATGGCATCGTACCGGATATTGGGCATGTGGAGAATCCCAGAGTTGAGAGGGAGGAGCACTATTACAATCCGGAGCACAGGAAACTTGAGGAGCTTGGATATAGACGTACCAAGAATATAGAAGAAGAGGTAATAGATGCCATATCTGATCTTTCAAAATTTAGAGAAAGACTGAACAGTCTCAAAGAGACACTGATGCCGAGAACATTTTGGAGAAGGTCAAGCTACGATTACACATGAGCGATTTCTTGGCTCAACCATCGTATCTTATAGATCTATAGATGAGCAAGGCCATTAGGCGCACTTTCCAATTTTCATTAGTCGGAGATCCTATCGCATATGCTTATGGAAAGAGATCACCTAATTTACGATCTGAACATGTATATACTGTGATCGAAAAACAAAAACTAGCCCATATACTCCATCGGCGAAGCACATGATGCTTACAGATTCTTCTTCATACTAACGCTTTCTCTGAGACCAATTGGTATGATTGTCCAGCATAATCTGAATGATATTCTGAGTAGTAGAACGTAATTTCAACAAGTGCTTTAAGCCTTCATCAATGGAGTATCATCTGACCGAAGACATACGATCCGTGGCAAACTTGTATGTTCTGTTCACCACATCTACATATTTCAGAACCTGACCTACACTTATCCATTGATCCTTAGTAATCTCATAGAGATCGGTCTTCACGCCTTTCCTTATCATGGCGTCGATGGCAGGCGTCAACTCAGAATCTGTCGTTTCTGTATCTATGAAGTTGAATACCGATGGATCTAATATGTAAAGGGCCGCAAGTGCCATGTTCGAAGGTGGAACCTTTGGTTTCTCTACTACCCCGACAACCGCATCTTCCTCCATTTTTACGACGCCATATTTCGTGGGATCCTCGACCCTAAACGACACCAGAATATTTCCGAATCTATAACGTTTCAAGATATCCTTCTCCAGATCCGGATCTATGATCATGCCGTCTCCCGCATTCAGTATGAATGGAGAATCCATGTACTCTCTTGCCAGATATACAGCATAACCGTAGCCTCTCCTTTCTTTCTGAATTATGATCTGAAGTTCGGGATAACTATCCTCTATAAATTTTTTGGTTACACCATCCTCCTGATCCAGAACTATGTATATTTCGTTCACACCAATATACTTCATCCTGTATATCACGGCATCCAGGATAGGTCGTATGACCACTGATCCATCCCGAAAATCGTAAACGGAGAATAGTTCCTTGCGATAATATTTTGAGGCCATAGAACGTTTTCCAAGCCCAGCGGCAGTTATTAGACCTTTCATCCAGAGCTCTATCTTAATGCTGCTTATAAATTATGCAGAGGCTCAGCAATAAATTTAATAACTGGGCATATTCACTACCATGGATGAGTTCTTTCTGATGAATTCTTTCGACCTTGCAGGAAAAACCGTATACTTGAGAGTTGATATAAATGCTCCAGTGAATCCACTTACCGGCGAGATAATGGGTATCGATCGATTCAAAGCGCATGTGGATACGATCAGAAATCTAAGAAATTCCAAGGTTGTTATTGTGGCCCATCAGAGCAGACCAGGAAAAGATGATTTTATATCGCTAAGGCAACATGCGCAGATACTTTCCCACGTGCTGAACAAGAAAGTTCAGTTTGTGGATCAGCTATTCGGCAGTCAGGTCAACAAAGCTGTATCGGAGATGTCTGATGGCGATATTCTGATGCTTGAGAATGCCAGGTTTTATTCGGAAGAGGTTGATCTGACGTCCATAGAGAGCATGGAGTCCTCAAATATAGTTAAGAATTTGACTCCACTGTTTGATTATTTTGTGATAGATGCATTCGCGGCCATACACAGAGCACAGACAACCCTGGTTGGTTTCCACAGAATAAAGCCAAACATAGCTGGTAACCTGATAGAGAAAGAGGTAGGGATGATTGAAAAGTTCAGGAAGATAAAGGATAGGCCAAAGATCGCAATACTCGGTGGCGCCAAGATCGAAGACTCAATAGCAGTCTCAGAGAACTTCCTCTCCAATGACTTTGTCGATAAGATTCTTACGGGAGGCGTTGTTGCTAATGCCTTCCTCTGGGCGTCTGGCGTTGATATAGGCAAGAAAAACAGGGATTTCATCATCAAGAACAATGGGGATTATGAAAAATTGCTGGAAAAATGCAGAACTATACTCTCAAAGTATGGAGATAGAGTGGTCATGCCAACTGATTTTGTGATGAACCCCTCCAGCCAAAGGATATCACTGAACGAAAAGATACCAGAGGATCAGATCCTTGCGGATATAGGTCTGGACACCATCGTGCAGTATTCTGACATAATAGATGGAGCAAGAGCAATATTCATGAACGGCCCTATGGGCATGTATGAAATTGAGGAGTATTCGTCTGGAACAAGGGAGATATTTAACGCTGTTGCCCATTCAAGGGCGTTCAAGCTCGCTGGCGGTGGCCACACGCTGAGCGCACTGGATAAGCTTGGTCTGACAAAGATGATCGATCATGCATCTACCGGTGGCGGTGCACTGATAAGCTATTTAAGTGGTGAAACAATGCCAGTTCTCGAGGCATTGAAGGAAAGCAGGAGACTGTTTGAGGGATGAAGTATGGCAAGAAATGTAGAAGCACAGTTGAATTATATCGAATCCCTGATATCATCGGTCGATTCGCAGATTGATACCCTTAACAAGGCACTCATAGAGGTGCAGAATACCATTGAACTGTTGTCAAATGCAGATGTGGCAAGCAGTCAGGAAAAATTAATATCAGTAGGATCCGGATTATTCGCCAAGGGAACGGTCAGCCTTGATGAAGACCTGATAGTACCCATAGGATCAGGCATATACGTTGCCGAAAACAAAGAAAAATCTGTAGAAAGGCTGAAAAAGAACCTTGATGATATTAAAGCGTCAATTCAAAAATTGCTCGACCAGAGGAAAACGCTGGTTGATCAGTACAATACAGTTTATGCGACAGAAGCCACCAGAAATGTGAAATGATGGATTATGTTTGAAAAGTTGCGAAAAAAATTTGCAGAGCTATTTCGAAGGAATAAGATCGATCCAGACAAGGTGGCCGAGGATATCCCACTGAAGCTTGTTGAAGCTGACGTCTCTCTGGAGACTGCAGAAGACCTGGCCAGCCTAGTCAGGGAAAAACTGAAGAAGGAAACCAGTTCGTTCGATCCAGACGAGGTGCTCTCTTCATCCATAAAGGAGATCATCGATGATTCATCCCCGGATATCCTCAATGTGAAGAAGAAGCCCTATGTGATCCTGTTTCTTGGAATAAATGGAACGGGTAAGACAACGACCATCGGGAAGGTTGCTCACTACCTTAAGAAAAATGGCAAAAGCGTAGTCATAGCAGCCGCAGATACATTCAGGGCGGGAGCTATAGAGCAGATATCGTTGATAGGTAGGGAAGCCAGTACGGAGGTTATCAAACATGACAGGGGAAGCGATCCGTCTTCAGTTGCATTTGATGCCATTGAACATGCAAAGGCCAGAAATATAGACTATGTACTGATAGATACAGCCGGAAGGATGAACACGAACAGAAACCTGATGGACGAGATGAGGAAGATAAAAAAGGTATCAAAACCTGATCTTACGTTGCTTGTTATAGATGCGGTCTCTGGTCAGGATTCTGTGAACCAGGCTAGAATGTTCGAAGAAAATGTTGGCTATGACGGTGTTGTGGTGACGAAGCTGGATACAGATGCCAGAGGCGGATCGATCCTCTCCATATATCACGACCTGAAGAAGCCTGTTGTATTTATCTGCGTGGGGCAGGGTCTGGATGACATAATGCCCTTTGATCGGGATTGGTACATTAGAAAGCTCCTGCCAGAATCTGAAAATAGGACAGTTCAGGAATGATCCATATATCTAAAAGATCATGGATAAAATTTACCATTCTTTCATTTTCAATATTCTCTGCGTAGCATAATGGTAGCCTGAATGGTCGATAGCTCACCCTTAATTTTCTCAGAAACGAACGTTTTTATCCATTTATAGAAAGGTTAGGGGTTTGAGGGAAGCAGTAATTCTCCTCTTCAGACATGAGATACACGGACTTCCCCCAATCATGAAAGATCTATAAATAATCTCATCATATCTGTAATCAATGATAACGGCTACCAAAGTGAAGCTGTATCCAAACGAAGGACAGAAAATTTTACTGGAAAAGCACTTTGGTAGTTGCCGATTCGTATACAACTATTTTTTGGCCAAGAGGGATGAATACTATATAACGCATAGGGATGCACAGAGATCTTCTCTGAACTATTTTGACACAAATAACATGCTCATCGAACTCAAGAAGGAAAAACCATGGTTATACGAAGTTAATTCTCAATCCTTACAGATGTCATTACGCTTTCTTGATAATGCATTCAAGAACTTCTTCCATAAGAATGCAGATCATCCAAGATTCAAAAGGAAAGGTATTAACGAATACTTCGCAGTACCACAGCACATCAAAATTCAAGGAAACAGGAT
>NZ_QJSM01000028.1 GCF_003205235.1 Thermoplasma sp. Kam2015
CTCAGAGAACTCCGTTGGCATAGATCTAGGCATCGAAAAATTTGCAACCTTATCGAATGGTATAGCAATAGAGAATCCAGGATTCATAAAGAAGGTAGAGAAAAGAATAAAGCGTCTTCAAAAACAGCTATCAAGAAAGCAGAAAGGATCGAAGAATGGAAGCAAGCATATACTTAAATCACAGAAGGAGTACATGAAGCTGAGAAACATGCGTGAAGACTTCCTTGATAAGGTATCTACTGCGATAGCCAAGCGGTACGATACCATCATCATCGAAGATCTGAACGTATCAGGCATGTTTAGAAACCACCATATTGCAAAGAGTCTAAGTGATGTTTCTTTCTATTCCTTCAAGCAGAAACTGGAATGGAAAGCAGAAAAATATGGAAAGAATATAATAGAGATAGGAAGGTTCGATCCATCATCTAAGATATGTTCATCATGCGGTAACATAAAGCATGATCTGAAGTTATCAGATCGCATATATCATTGTGATGTATGTGGTCTTATCATAGACAGGGATCACAACGCATCAAAAAATATAAGGAAGATTGGACTTATAAAAGTAGGGCTGGTGCGGTCCGAACTTACGCCTGTGGAGATCGCAACATCGGGCTTGTACGGAATATATCCGTACAGGCAGAGGCCGGTCGTTGAAGCAGGAAGCTCCGATGCTTCAGCTGAGGAATAGCTCACAATATGTTGCGAATAATCAGATAGAGGTGGGAGAATGAAAGCCGTGGAATTCAGATGGTTGAATTTTCTGGATAAATACAAATCATCGGCAAAGCACAACCTCTCTAACAGTGGCCTACCCGAACCGGATCTTAAGGAGATGGGTATAGACGCGGATTATGAGGAGTATTTGAATGATAAGACTGATCATGAGGCTGCACTTCGCGATGCAATCGCTGAGAGGTATGGTGTGGAAAGGGACAGCGTGCTGATAACAAACGGCGGAACAGAGGCAATATTTCTGGCCTCGGCCTTCATCAGCATATATTCCAGGCGAATCATCGTCCCATTGCCAGAATATGAGCCCATTTTCCTTGTACCGGAATCGCTTGAAAGAGAAGTGGAAAGGGTAAAACTGGAAAATATAACACGTGCAGCTGATGAAAGAGACAGCCTATCAATGAGCCTGCCAAACAATCCCACAGGAAAATATAGCGATATCGCCGAACATATCAACAGGGTCAAAGATTCTTATAAGTATGTATATCTGGACGAGACCTTTCACGATTTTATAGAAGATAAAAATGCATCGATCTATGATGGCTCAAAGAATCTTATCGTTTCGAATACCATGACTAAGTTCTTTGGTCTCAGCAGCCTCAGAGTTGGATGGATAGTATCACATCCAGAGAACATATCTGGGATGAGAAGGTTGAAGGATCTCACCACGATCAACAACGCAAAGTTCTCACTGTATCTTGCAAGAAAATCTTTGGAAAGATGGGAAAAATTCAGGAAAAGGGCCCTTGATGTAGTGAAACGAAATGCAGAAATAGCGCTGAAGGAGATATCAGAGTTCGGTCTATACGACGATCATTATGAGGGCGCACCCTTTCTATTCGTAGGAGACGGAAAATTAAGATCGGAAGAACTAACAAAGAAAGCTGTAACAGATTATGGGATATTGGTAGCGCCCGGTTCCTATTTTGGTCTGGATGGTTACCTCAGAGTATGTCTTACGTCGTATGAGATCAGAAATGATATAGATGCATTCAGAACATTTGCCGAAAGAGAGTTAAAGAAATGAGCGGATTCAGATCAGCATTTTCGTTCTTCACCATATTGCCCATAAAGGGTGAACTAGAACCTGATCTCATAGCATACCTACCATTTGTATCACTTTTTGATGCTGCAGTTGGCGTGTCGTTGTATGTTGCGGTGTATAGATACTCGATCCTAATGGCCTCGTTCCTCTCCATATCTTCTATATATATGCTCAATGGTTTGAATCATGTAGACGCTGTGACCGATACTGGCGATGCCCTGATGGTCAGAGATAAGACGAGATTAAAGGATGTTCTCCTTGATCATCATATAGGTGCTGGCGGTCTCTTCGTCTTCCTTTTCATATATCTCCTGTCCTTTATCTCACTCTCAGCCACCAGACCATATATGGCCATTGCCTCCATAATAACGGCAGAGTTCTTGTCCAAATCAACTATGATGCTGATACTGCATAGATCAAGACCTTTATTTGAGGGGATAGGCAGCGCATTCATCGATATGTATAAACGGCATCCTTATGCTTATACGGCTGAATTCTTGATCATACCGATGGCAATTTCTCTGATCTTTCCAGCAGCAATTATCCTTGCCACTGTTCTCACGTTACTTTTTTATGTTATACTTAGAAAGCTGCTTAACCTCAAATTTGGGGGGATAAATGGGGATATTGCAGGGTTTACTGGTGAAACTGTCAGATCAATTCTCATATTCACGGTATTTATGTTATCTCAATCCAGTATGCTGTCTACATACGACATTCTCTCGAAGATCATATCATTGCTGTGATCATGCGGGATAGGTAAATCGTTTTCTGAGATGTACTGAAATGCATGAAGGAAATCGGATATATCTGAATCATCTTCGTATACAACGGCGAATGAAGCGCAATCCTGTTGAATTCCGCATTGTTCCATGGCATCCTGAATCTGATCGCTTCCGGAAAGATACATCAGTATGAGTATGCCAGGATCACGTATCCTGCTTCCATTCTCCGATCGCCTCAATGACCTTTCGATGGCCGAAGCTAGATGAACCTCTGAAACTATACATTTGCTCCGTATAGGTTGGAATATTCCCTTTCTTGATCGAACAAAATTGACGATATCAGAAATATTCAATTGACCGTTTGATCTAAAAAATTTAACTTTAAGCCGCATTGTTTCCTGCCCTGGTCGTTGCAGTGGTTGCTGGTCTCTGCGGCTTTATTATCTTTGCTGCATTTATCAGGTTTGATATTCTGTCGAAGAGCTTTTCCTTCTCAGGCGAATTGACGAGGGCCACCCTCAATACATCCTCTATGGTCTTCGCTGGGATGATCTGTATCTTATTTATATGCTCTGCATCAAGTATTATGTCGTTGTAGTTCAGATCTGGTACTATGACCTTGTTCAATCCTGCTTCTATTGCGGCTTCAACCTTTGCAGTTACTCCACCCACAGGCAAAACATCTCCTCTAACGCTAAGGGAACCGGTCATTGCTACGCTCTGATCCACTGGTATATTTTCAATGGCAGATATCACCGCAGTGGCTATTGACACGCTTGCCGAATCGCCTTCCACACCCTCATATGTGCCAACAAACTGTATGTGAATATCCATATTGGATATGTCCTTCCCCGTCAGCTTCTTGAACACGGCCGAAACGTTGAGAACAGCTTCTTTCGCTATATCCCCAAGCTTTCCGGTTGCTATTATATTACCAGCCCCTTTATGCTCAGCCGGCGTGACCTCAGCAACTATCGGTAGAACAACTCCAGTATATTCTGACATGCCAGTATCAGCGCCGACCACCGCCAGGCCATTCACCATTCCGACAACGCTCCCCTCAGTCCTGAATGTCTTGTATATCTTCTTTATCTCTATGGATCTATCTGCTATCTGCTGTTCAAGAGGCTTGGCGAGATTCTTTGCAGCTATCACATCTGCAGCAGAGACAACGGTTTTTTTCTGGCTTACAGCAATATCACCAGCTACTCTAACGAGACCGCCTAGTTCCCTAAGCCTCAATGTCAGTTTGTTTCTCCTGCCTGACCTCTTCTGTGCTTCCTTTATTATCTCAACTATAGCGGATTTATCGAAATGAGGTATCTTTTTATCTTTCTCTACCTCCTGAGCTATGAACTGAACAAGCTTCCTCCTGTTCTCGTCGTTATCATCCATATAATCGTTGACCACAACCTCATAACCGTATCCCCTTATCCTAGATCTCAGAGCGGGATGCATGTTCCTTATGGCATCGTAATTTCCAGCGGCCACAAGAACAAAATCACACGGCACGGGCTCAGTCTGAACCATAGCACCTGCGCTTCTTTCGCTCTGCCCAGATATGGGATACTTCTTTTCCTGCAATGCCGTAAGAATTGCCTGCTGATCCTCCGGCCTTAGCAGGTTTATCTCATCTATGAAGAGAACTCCCTTGTGCGCCTTATGTATATTTCCTGCTTCTACTCTTTCATGGGCTGGCGTCTCTAAACCACCAGATTGAAACGGGTCATGCCTCACATCGCCAAGCAATGCACCAGAATGAGCTCCGGTCGAATCGACGAACGGTGGCTTATCGTTTGGGCTGTGAGATACAAGCAGCTTTGGAACCATGGCCCTTTCATTTCTGATCACGGGGTTGAATGCCATTGCCATATAGAGGAACGCAGCTGCCATTATCGCAAAGAATATCAGCGTTATAGATCTTAGTACAATAGCTGCTATTATTCCAAGCAGAACTACTGAAAAGATGACAAACATTATGCTTCTTGATCTGTCCCGCTTCTCTCTCTCCGCCTTTATCTGATACTGTCTCACTATTTCCTTGCCCTTTCCAGCGGGAACGGTTTTGATCTTTGGTTTATTTGGATCTTCAGGATTAGGAAAAACGAGAATATCTTCAAGTTCACTCTTGGGCAGGAAATCTACCATTGACTGTGCGAGCATTGATTTCCCGGTACCCGGTTCCCCAATCAGGATCACGTGCCTTCTCTGCAGGGCTGCCTTCTTTACTATTTCGCCAGCCTGATCCTGCCCGATGACCTGATCAAAAAGGAGTTTAGGTACATGTATATCCTTGGTCGTCTCTATGTCTAATTTACTGACCCACTCCTCGACGCTCTCAATGTTTTCTTCCACAACTTCATAATCAAAATTTCATAAATAAGTCTTTCCTAAATTAGAACGGTTAAAATGTCGCTATAGTTGAGATCTTAAAACCAATATTTCACAGTGAAGAGAACACATACCGTTGAAATTGATTCGAAAAATGAAATATAAAAAACTAATGGCAAAACAAAAAATCCTTAACCGATTTCTACAGTATACACTTTCTTGTCGCTGAACATGTTTTTCATATTTCTTACTTCTTCAACTATCTCTGGATTTATCTTAAAGTATTTGAATCCATTCTTGGACTGCTCCACTATCACAAGGCCCAGTCCAATCAGGCTCTCTTCGCCAGTATACCTAACACCTAACCCTTCAAGACAGCCTTTAACATTCGATGGATCTGATTTAACTGCCCTTGAGATTTCTGAAAGGTAGGATCTGTATGGGTATATGGAGAGAAGATAGAAAAGAACCTTTCTCCTGAGTTCGCTTCTATTTAATGATCTTAATATGTTCCCATCAACCATCGGTTCCATAAATGAAGATGACATAAACTATATTTAAATTTTTTTAGTATATACTGCATCATTTAATTTTCACCTGTTCTTCCTCCACCTTCTCCACCACCAGTATCAGGCCCTCCCTGCCAACTATCTTCACTTTCGACCCTGCCGGTATACTGGAAGTTGTACTGGATCTGGCCTGCCATTCTATTCCATCCACTGAGACCCAGCCCTTGTCGTCTATATTGCCCACAGCATATCCAAACTTCCCAATGAGGGATTCAGCACCAGTCCATTTTCCTCTGTATTTGAAGGCTCGAACTATACGACGTATATAAAATGCTAGAAATCCAGCAACAATAACTATGAGTATGGATGTGAGTACGTCGAACGTTGTGAATGGCGATGGTGAATAACCAGGATTAGATGAATAATACGGAGAAGCAAGAAGAAATGTACCGATAAGACCTACAACCACTCCCGATAGCAGTGCGAAGCCGTGACCCATCTTGGCTTCAAGTATTATAAGGACGGATCCAAGGATTAACAGCAGCACTCCTACTAGGGATGCTGATATCAGCTGAAGACCAAGAAAACCGAGGATGAGCAGTGTAATACCAATAACCGTCAGAATCACGCTCCCATGATAAATATCAAGCATTATGGCTACGAAACCAAGTAATATAAAGATTCCGTCAACGTATGCGTTACTTAGAAAGCTGAGGAAATTATCATACGCAGAAGGATAAACCGCGATCCGGGGATAAGATGAGAGCGAAAGAGAAGCTAGGGCCCCAGTAAGTGAACCATATATACCATTTATAATGTGAATATTATAGGCCGTGGTATCATTATAAGCTGTATTGTTGCTGACCATAGAGTATGCAGCAGTTGTATTCCTCCCATGCTCTGCTGCCAGACTGACCATGTACTGCTCCATGGCGCTTTTTACGTGCTGTTCTTCAAGTGATGTTCCACCGACAACGATGGGGGTTGATGGCCCGATATATGTACCATTGGCCATGAAGATATAATCGGTTGCCATGGCAACATATGACCCTGCCGACGCAGCCATAGCGTTCTGAGGCACATACGTTATTGTTATTATGCCCCTTGCTTCTACGCTGGTTATGGCTGACACCATCTGGATCATGTCTTCCAATTCTCCGCCCGGAGTATTCATATCTATTACAACAGCGGCAGTGGTTGAATTGGATAAAGAGCTCAATGTGCTAGTGATCATTGCCGAGGATCCGGCATCTATAGCCTCATCAAGGTATATGACAACGACGTTCTTCTGGGGTTGAGCCTGAGAATTCGAAGATACACCTATGAGTATCATGATCGAAAAGAGAACGACGATTATTATGGGGATTCGATGATCCATCGATATAACAAATTAATGCTTCCTTAAATATGTACCCATATATTCTGCTGTGGCCACCACATGTCCGCTTATAGCATTATCAAACTCTCTTCTCTTCATCCCAGGCTTTTCAAGGGTTCTATCCAGAGCGAGGATCTTGAAATAATACCTGTGCGGCTTTCCAGGAGGTGGGCATGGGCCACCATATCCTTTGTTCCCAAAGTCATTTATACCGCTGAACACGCCGGATGACTTCAAAATTGAACCATCGATTTTTTTAGTTTTTACTGGAATATTGTAGATGATACAGTGAGTGAACAGCCCTGATGGGGCATCAGGATCATCAACTATAAGCGCAAGAGCCTTCGCCTCATCTGGAACTCCTTCTATCGTTATCTTAGGCATTTCATCTGATCCGTCGCAGGTAAACTTCACAGGTATCTGCGAACCATTGCTGAAATCTTCAACCTTTATCTCCATAATATTATATCGATCAACCAGTATTAAGCTTTATTGAGAACTCCAGAACTGCGCGAAACTCTCCTTACAAAACTGTTTCCCATGAAGACATAGGCCATTGCAGTAGCTAATGTGGCAACCGCGATCACCGTCCAGAAGGTGATAGTTGAACCTCTAAGGAGATAAAGAAAATAGAGGCCGAAAATAGTGCCGAAGAAGCGGCCAAAACTTGTAAGAAGGTTGTATGATCCGATATATGTACCTTTTTTATCGGCTGGGGCCAGAGTTGTTATGATAGTTTGAGTGGTTGGGGCCATAAAGTCCTCACCTATCGTGAATATGAGCATTGCTATCAGAAAGTATGCGAACGCGCTGTTGAATGCAAGCACCATAAATCCGGCCGCATAGTATACTGTTCCTATTCCCCTCCAGAAAACAGCGTTCATCCTAGATGACATTAGCCTCAAGATCGGCATCTGAAGGGCAATAACAGCCAGTCCATTCACAGAGTATATCAAACCTATGTCTATTAGAGGAAGGGCCTTAAGATCAAATGCATAAACCGTCAGTGTAGGCCCATTCTGTCTGAGGGTAAACCCAAGTACCACGCCCACGATTGTGAAAAGAAAAAAGAACCTATCAGATTTGAAGATCTTGAACTTTATCTCCTCTTTATTAATATTCCTGATGGTATAGGTCTCCTTGACGTTGAAATAAAGCATGAACAACTCTGCTATTGTGAGGACAGACGCAAGGATAAATATATATGAGAAATTTATGGAGCTCAGTATACCGCCGATGAGAGGCCCGATTGCAGCTCCAAGATTGGCGAGTATTCTTATGAGTGTATATCCGGAAAGCCTCTCACTCACGCTTGTTATATCTGCAACTGCAGCTTCTATTGCAGGATACTGTAGAGAATTCAATATTATGGTTCCATACCAAGGTAGAATGAGATATATGAACTGCAGATGGTAAAATACGGCAATAAACATCAAAAAGTAGAATATACTCGCTGGTATTGGGATTATTATCAGAAATGACCTTCTTCCGATCCTGTCGGTCCACTTCCCAGCATAGTACTGGACTATGGCCATTATAACAGCGGATGAGCCAAGTATGAGCCCTGTCAGAAGGAATGAAATATGGTATATACTTATGAATATTAAAGGGAGGAATATGAATGCAGATACTCTTCCTAATGCGCGTATGAATCTTGAAAGCCCCAGATAGAGAACCCTCCTATCCAGAGATCTAAAACCATAAGAATATACCATACTTTATATCCTGATTGCTTCCTATATTTTAACCTCTCCCCAATATGCGATATCCTGAAATAGAAGGGTGAAGATGCCAAATCGAAGATCATCAAGAATACGTTAGATGATCATCTCAGTTGGGAGCATCTCAATTCCAGTTGATTGAGAATTTATCGGCAGTTATGTCCTGAGCCAGGTTATGGAAATGATGATACAAACATTGCGAATTCCCGTGATATCAAACTTGATGCCATGAAACGCGTGTGCATGAATAGATCTTCAAATCGAATATGCAGCTATTCAGAGGTTCTCTCACAGAAGAGATTAATATATGGTTATGATCGAAATTCTTAAAGAACCTTCCAAAATATTGTGCGGGATCAATGATCATTGCGAACAGGATTCTAACTATGTTTATATAGAAGAACAAATATACCTGATAGATGCTACCGTCACCATCCGAATACACCAAAAATCCAATAAAGATTGAAATGCAAAGGAGCTTGGAAAGGAACAGCAGGGTTTATAAAGAGATGTTCAATGATGCACAGAAAAAATATTCAGATGCCATCGAAAAGTTAACTAAACTAACCGATGCATACCTCAGAGAAAAGACAGAGGTTGAAAATTTCATAAAGATCAAGGACCGCGAAGTAGAGCTTTCAAAGAAGAATGCGAACGAAAAATTGCTAAAGGACTTTCTACCTGTTCTTGATTCAATAGATGCAGCAATACAGGCAGAAAAGGATAACAACCTGATAAGGATCAGGGATCAGATGCTTGGAGTGCTTTCCAAATATGGTCTCAAACCGATCAAGGCAGAGGGGAGCAGATTCGATCCATATCTTCATGAGGTGGTCGGTGTTACGGCAGATGGTGAGGATGGCATGATAAAATATGAAGTTCAAAGAGGATACACCCTTAACGATGGGGTGCTCCGCACATCGAAAGTGATCGTTGTTAAAAGGTGATGGTGAATGTCAAAAATAATAGGTATTGATCTGGGTACAAGTAATTCAGCTGCTGCAGTAGTTATATCAGACAAGCCGACTGTTATTCCTAGTTCAGAGGGCGTATCTATCGGCGGTAAAGCCTTCCCAAGTTATGTAGCATTCACAAAAGATGGACAGATGCTGGTGGGTGAACCGGCCAGAAGACAGGCTCTGCTGAACCCTGAGGGAACGATATATGCCGCGAAGAGAAAGATGGGTACGGATTATAAATTCAAGGTATTTGATAAGGAGTTCACTCCACAGCAAATATCTGCTTTCATACTCCAGAAGATAAAGAAGGATGCTGAAGCTTTCCTTGGTGAACCCGTAAATGAGGCGGTTATAACCGTGCCCGCATATTTCAACGATAATCAGAGACAGGCAACAAAAGATGCTGGGACGATAGCGGGTTTTGATGTTAAGAGAATAATAAATGAACCGACGGCTGCCGCCCTTGCGTATGGCGTGGACAAAACAGGAAAGTCGGAGAAGATCCTCGTATTTGATCTTGGCGGTGGTACCTTAGATGTCACGATAATGGATTTCGGTGAAGGAGTATTTCAGGTCCTATCCACCTCTGGCAATACCCAGCTTGGAGGAACAGATATGGATGAGGCCATAGTGAACTACATAGCAGACGATTTCCAGAAGAAAGAGGGTATAGACCTGAGGAAGGATCGTTCTGCCTATATAAGGCTGAGAGATGCTGCAGAAAAAGCCAAGATCGAGCTCTCTACGACCCTATCCACAGATATAGATCTGCCGTATATAATCGTGACAAACACAGGCCCGAAACACATAAAGATGACCCTTACAAGGGCAAAGCTGGAAGAGCTCATATCTCCAATCGTAGAGAGGGTTAAGGGCCCAATCGATAAGGCACTTGAAGGCGCAAAACTGAAGAAGAATGAGATAACGAAACTGCTCTTCGTGGGCGGACCGACAAGGATACCCTATGTCAGGAAATATGTTGAGGATTATCTTGGGATAAAGGCAGAGGGCGGAGTCGACCCAATGGAAGCGGTTGCCATTGGCGCTGCGATTCAGGGTGCAGTCCTGAATGGCGAAATAAAGGATATAGTTCTGCTGGATGTCACTCCGCTTACACTGAGCGTTGAGACACTCGGTGGAATAGCCACTCCAATAATACCGGCAAACACAACTATACCGGTACGTAAGAGTCAGATATTCACTACGGCGGAAGACATGCAGACAACGGTAACAATCCATGTGGTGCAGGGAGAGAGACCGCTGGCCAAAGACAATGTTTCGCTGGGAATGTTCAATTTAACTGGCATAGCTCCAGCCCCCAGAGGGATTCCACAGATAGAGGTCACGTTTGATATAGACTCCAATGGTATTCTCAACGTGACAGCAGTTGACAAGGCAACTGGCAAGAAACAGGGTATAACCATAACTGCATCTACAAAACTCTCCAAAGAAGAGATAGAGAGGATGAAAAAGGAAGCCGAACAGTATGCAGAACAGGACAGAAAAGCCAAGGAGGAGATAGAGCTACTGAACAACGCAGAATCTCTGGCATACAGTGTCGAGAAAACTCTCAATGATGCTGGTGACAAGGTTGACAAGGAGACAAAGGAGAAGATTACAAATGAGGTCAAGGATCTGCGAAAAGCCATAGAGGAGAAAAAGGTGGATGACGTGAAAACGCTGATGGAAAAGCTTTCAAAGGACATACAGGAAGTCGGAGCAAAGATGTATCAGCAGGCCTCAGCCGGCACGCAGCAGAATACACAGACAACTGGCGGTCAGAGCACAGGATCCTCAGATGGCAAGACTGTGGACGCAGAATACAAGGAGAAAAGCTGATTGAAAGAACGATAAAATGGCTAAGGACTATTATAAGATACTCGGTGTAGACAGGAACGCTACCGACGAGGAGATTAAAAAGGCGTTCAGGGAACTAGCCAAAAAATGGCATCCTGATCTCCATCCGGAAAATAAGCAGGAAGCGGAGGAAAAATTCAAGGAGATCAGCGAAGCCTACGAAGTCCTGTCTGATCCCCAGAAGAGGAGAATGTACGATCAGACAGGAACCGTTGACTTCGGAGCCGGCGGAGAGAACTTCAACTGGGATAATTTTACCCATTACAGCGATCTGAACGATATTTTCAATGATATATTTGGCGGAAACTTCGGATCTGATTTCTTTTCTGGATTTGGACGTGGGCAGCGAGAAGAGAGATATGATCTGGATCTCTATACGAACCTTGACATAACGCTCGAAGATGCATATTACGGCACAGAGAAGAGGATCAAGTACAGAAGGAATGCCATGTGCCCGGATTGCAACGGAACGGGAGCAAAAGACGGCAAACTAATAACATGTCCCACCTGCAATGGAACTGGCCAGCAGAGGATAGTGAGAGGCCAGGGTTTCTTTAGAATGGTAACTGTTACGACGTGCCAGACATGCGGTGGTAAGGGACGGATACCTGAACAGAAATGCCCGAGATGCAACGGCACTGGTACGATAGTCGTAAATGAGGATATATCGGTAAAGATACCGAAGGGAGCCACTGATAATCTAAGACTGAGGATACAAGGAAAGGGCCAGTCATACAATGGTCGCACTGGGGATCTCTACGTCGTTCTAAGGGTGAGGAATGATAGAAACGTACAGAGAATAAACGATGACCTGATGATAGATCAGAAGATAAACTTCGCTCAGGCCGCTCTAGGAGACAACATAGAGGTCAGCCTGTTCAAGGAGAAATACAGTCTGAAGATACCAGAGGGCACCCAGCCAGGAGAAGTCCTGAGGATAAAGGGAGCCGGGATGCCTCATCTCAATGGGCACGGTAGTGGCGATCTGCTTGTTCGTATAAATGTAGAGGTACCGAAAAGGCTCACACAGAAGCAGAAGGATCTTATAAGGGAGATCTTCGACCTTAAGGAGAATCGTCATTCCTGGTTTCATTGAGCGTATGTAAAGTTAAAAATAATGCTGACGACAAAATTAATTATTATGTTAGTTATATCACTGAAGCTTCGATGATTGTAAAATATCATGTATCTTTATTCATGAATATGAATATTGTGAGGGATAAACGTGTACATGTTGGTTGAGGATAGATATATTGCTAGGGTTCCACCAGAGATGTTAGGTGAAGATTATGATGTTGCGGTCAGGGAAGTGACAAAAAGATCCCTAGAGGGCCGCCTTGTGGATGTCATAAATGAAAGAACCTCACAGAATGAGGGTAAATATCTTGTCATATCAGTTCTAGAAACAGAATCAATAGGTGAAGGTACCATAGTTCATGGAGATGGCGGTGTTTATCAGGAAGTAAGATACAAAGCATTGGTGTATTATCCAGAGATGCAGGAGATCGTGGATGGAGAGGTCGTGAGCGTCCAGAAATTTGGAGCCTTCATAAAATTCTCATCGTTTGAGGGATTGCTACACATAAGTCAGATAATGGATGACCGAATAGACATAGATCTTGAGAATAAG
Organism: Thermoplasma sp. Kam2015; assembly: GCF_003205235.1. NCBI lineage: Archaea > Methanobacteriati > Thermoplasmatota > Thermoplasmata > Thermoplasmatales > Thermoplasmataceae > Thermoplasma > Thermoplasma sp. Kam2015. Next base: position 12,891 of record NZ_QJSM01000028.1, read on the forward strand.
AGATTCATAGGAAAGGAAACGAAGAGGGATCTGAAGGTCGGAGATCGTGTTCGTGTGAGGATAGTTGCTATGAATCTTGCATCATCATCAATAGGCGACAGCAAGATCGGATTCACCATGAAACAGGTGGGACTTGGAAAACTTGACTGGCTGGCAAAGGAGGCATCACAATGAAAGTGCAGTACAGGGCATGCAAAAAATGCAAGAGACTTACGCCGGAGAAAACATGCCCAGTGCATGGCGACGAGAAAACAACAACCGAATGGTTCGGGTTTCTTCTCATATCTGAACCAGAACTTTCTGCGATAGCTAAAAGAACAGGAATAACTGAGCCTGGTATGTATGCTATCAAGGTCAGGCAGTAAATTCATAGTTACCGAAGAAGCAAGACTGAAGATAAAGGGCAGAAATGGAAGAATAGTTAACCCTGAGGATGTAAAGGTTCTTTCAAGGGATCGCCCCGTTGCTGCCGTGGGCGATGTTACAGTCCAAAATCTGAAAAATGCCGGTGCAAGGCTGGATCTTGAAGTGGTTGATCTCAAGACAAAGCGAGGGGAACTATCCTTCTCGCATGAGGAGGGAAGTTTAACAATAGTGAATGAACCTGGCACAATATCTTTTGATCTTATAAAGTCAATACAGACCGCTCTCTATGAACATAAGCATACCAGGATAGAGGTCATTGGAGAGGAAGATCTAGCTGTTCTTCCGATAATTTATTATGCTGATCTGGATACGGTGATTGCCTATGGCATACCCGATGTCGGTATGGCCATTCTGACTGTGGACTTCGATCTGAAATGCAATGTGTGTGAAGTTCTCAGAGAGATGGCCATTGCTTGAAGGTGAATGGTATGGTGGATCTGATAATTAAGGAAAAAAGGGATAATCCGATCCTGAAAAGGAAGGAGATAAAGTATACCCTGAAGTTTGAAAACAGCAGGACCCCCTCGAGAGAGGAGATCAGAGAGATGATGGCAAAGCACGAAGGAGTCGACAAGGAGCTGGTCATCGTAGACAGCAATAAACAGCTGACTGGAAAGCATGAGGTTGATGGCTATGCAAAGATATACGCTGATAAGGCTAGCGCCATGCTCTATGAACCCGATTACGAACTTATAAGAAACGGGCTCAAGCAGAAAGAGGCAAAGTGAGGGATCCTGATGCAGAAGAGAGAACTTTACGAATTGGCAGATGGAAAACTCGTACGCAAACATCGTTTCTGCCCAAGATGCGGCCCTGGTGTTTTTCTGGCCGAACATGCGGACAGGTATTCATGCGGTAGATGCGGATACACCGAGTTTAAAAAAGCAAAGAAGAGCAAATCATAACTCTTCCATCTTTTTTGTTATATCACCAGCCAGCTTTTCATAAGCCTGTATGCTCTGGCGTTTAGCCTCTGCCGCCGATTCTTTCTGTGTCTGAATGCTCATAGCGTTTAACAGAGCCTGAAGGCTGTAATCCAGCAGCATGGCGAGAGTCCTGAATTCTTCCTCCTTACTTGGATCGATGTTCTGCCTCTTTGAGGACACATAGCAATCGTAATGCACCGATCCCTTCTTCGTGAAGGTGAATTTTTCTCCAGTCTTCACAGTACTATTGCAAACATAGCATTTGAATTCTGCCATAAATCTTTATTGCTTATCAAAATATAATTATTTCTTTTCAATCATGAATCAAAACTAGTTCTGAGGTAACTGAGCCTGGCCAGCGATCTAGCAATGTTTTCCTTCTCTCTGATATTCAGAACCTTTTCCCTCATGAGATCGGTGAAAAATTCTATAGCCTTGTCATAATCATAGACGTTCACCGGCTTTGGAATTCCATCCTTCCCACCAACTGCGAACGAGAATTTTACCGGGTCTTTGAATGAAGCTTTCGGGCCATATATTACCTCCGCTATGTAGGACAGAGCCCTCAGTGTGCTCTTCCCTATGCCCTTTGCCATGTATATCTTTTCGAAATCATCCACCCCGTACTCATAGAGGTTCCTCAACCTGCTCCAGTTTACCCTGTTGCTCAGATCAAGAAATGGCAGTGAATAATTGTCCAGCGTGCTCTGCCTCTCCGTTCTGAAATGCCAAACCTCCCCCTCTCTGACGGAGGACACTATTGCGGATCTGTTGTCTCTACTCTCATGTGCTGATAGATCCAGAACATTTTCGCTTGTACCTTCAGAAGCGACTCCATATCTGCCTTCGACATCAACACGTTCATCACCGATAATCCAGTGATATCTTCTGGCCAACCGAGCATCAGAATTCATTCCCTGCTGAACTACGGCATGCTTTCCCTTCGCGGAAACGATGAGGAACTGCATGTAGAGATCGTAGCCATCCTGAAGAAGCGAATTATCTATCTTTGCTATCCTCCTGGCATTGTCGTATAATTCATAGACTTCAGCATCGTTTATGACACCAGAGTGCTCAGAATCGATTAGGTCAGTCTTCATATCTGCCATGGATCCTGCCTTCCCGCCACAGACCCTCACCCCAATATCCCTGGATGATAGATACTCCTTCAGAGCCGATAGGGTGAAAACAGTGGTACCGCTGGAGTTCCAGTCAAAGCCAGTTACAAGCGAGAGCGAATGGAACCAGAACGGATCGGCGAGACGCCGTATGATCTCATCTGTACCGTATGTTTCAACTATTAACTCTGTCATAAGGCCTGAGAGTTTTACAGCTCTCTTGAAGAGGTATTCAGGCGGATGCCCGTAATGAAGCGGTAAAGAAGATATCCCCCGTCTTTCCATTATGATTCTTATCTCAACATGACAAATTAACTAAAATGTTTATCCATCTGTGATCCAATGATCTTCAAAAGAACGGATGCCCAAGATAAATTCGTTCAGATGCAACTGAAGACAGGACAGCGTGATTGAACGGATCCGGGATTCGGCAAATTTTAAATATTGTGGTAATTTCTCATAACATTACTGAGAAAAAATATGTCATGTCCATAGACGTCGGTACGACCGGAACAAGAACCGCAATAATAGACGAAAATGGGCATATCGTTTCTTTTTCATACAGGACGAACAGACAGTACTTCCCTGCCCCGGGGTGGGTTGAGCAGGATCCTTCCGATCTCTGGGAAAACGTAAGGACAACGATGAAAGAGGCAATTACCTCCAGAAGAATAGATGTCAGAGATATTGCCTCTGCAGGAATAACAAATCAAAGGGAGACGCTCATAGTCTGGGACAGGCATACCGGCAGACCTCTATACAATGCCATCGTGTGGCAGGATAAACGCACTGCGCCCATCATAAAGGATCTTGACATGGACATCTCTGACACGATTATAACCACGACAGGATTGAGACCAGACGCTTATTTTTCGGCCTCAAAGGTAAAATGGCTTCTTGACCATGTGGATGGCCTCAGATCCAGAATGAAAGCCGGGGAGGCTGTTTTCGGAACTGTGGACGCCTGGATCATCTGGAACCTCACATATGGAAGGAAAGGATCCAGAAATCAGAAGCCAATTTTCGCCACCGATCACAGCAACGCCTCCAGAACGATGATATATGATATATCCAGACTGAGATGGGATCATGATCTCATGGAACTCTTCGGAGGAATAGATGAAAATTCGCTGCCCCAGGTAAATCCCTCTGGCTCACCAGATGCCTATGGCCATATCTCTGATAATGCCTCAACGATATTCGAAGGCAGGGAGATATCGATAACATCAGATCTTGGAGACCAGCAGGCAGCGCTATTTGGTCAGGTATGCTTCGATCCTGGTGACATGAAGATCACATATGGAACCGGAACCTTTGCACTGGCCAATGCTGGGCATGACATACCGCGATCGTCAGCCAGACTTCTTAAAACCATATTTTATTCGCTGCATGGAGGCCGGATCAATTATGCACTTGAAGGGAGCATACTAGCAAGCGGATCTGCGCTGCGATGGCTTGAGAACGGCATTCATATGCTCGGGTCGGCAAAGGAAATAGAGGATGCTGCACAGAGGGTCAGGAGCAATGAGGGGGTGTATTTTGTTCCTGCCTTTTCCGGGCTCGGATCTCCTTACTGGGATCAGGATGCGCGTGGGCTCTTCATAGGGCTGACCGAAAGAACGTCCATCGATCATCTGGCAAGAGCGATCCTAGAATCAGAGGTTTATATGGCCACTGACGTCATAAGATCCGTTGAGGAGGAGACCGGATCTGAGATCACGAAGATCAAATGTGATGGTGGCGGATCCAGAAGCGATTTTCTGATGCAGTTTCAGGCGGATATGGCGAACTCTGAGGTGCTTATCCCGGAGACCTCGGAAACAACGGTCATCGGTTCTGGTTACCTTTCTGGGCTCACGTCCGGCTTCTGGACGGGCCTGAATGAGATACGTGAGCTATGGAGACTTGGAAGGATCTACAGGCCCGGAATGAAGAGAGAGGAGCGGGAACGGCTGTATGTGGGATGGAGAGAGGCTGTTAAAAGATCCATGGGCTGGGCCTCCAGCATACGATAGTTGAAATGTTGGGTATTGAGATTTTAAAAATTCATACCGATGAATGAAAACTGGGACGAATAGGTAAGATCAATATTCAAAAGAGGATTTTTACAGATTTCATATTCTTGAGCCTGGCATGCGAAAGACAGCTTCACGGGCTTTTTTAATTGAGAATCCGCAGGAATTGTATGATATGCTCCGGCCGGGATTTGGACCCAGGTCGTCGGCTCGAAAGGCCGATATGCTTGTCCGGACTACACCACCGGAGCGACAGAACTGAATTTAAAAGGAGTATATTTAATTTTTCAGAACACGGATTTCAAGTTAAAATATCGCAGTATCAATTTTATAATGATTCCAGCATACAGAGATCACTGAGGCTTAAACCTAAGCAGACCTGCCACTCCTCCAAATTTCTTTATCATCTGACCGGGATCATTGCTCACGCTCACTATATGTATCTTTGTTCCAAGAGATTCTGCAGTGCTTAGAATGGCGCGCCCCTCCTCTGTTCTGAAGATCTCGTCCGTCATTATAATATCGGAAAGCGCACCGGCTTCTAGGGCATTTTTTGTCAATTCTCTGCCATACACGGCCATATCCTTCTTAACTGCCCTTAGGAATTCATCAACGATCTCCTTGTCCCTTGATATGCGTTCTTCACTCATTATCCTCTTTCCGTCTGCAGATGTTATGAACTCGTACACGGATCCGGAGTCTGTTCTGTTGGAAGGAAAGCTACCTATTACCCTTATACCCTTTTCATTGCAATATCTGGCGAATCTATCCCTAGCGAATCCTGGCCCCAATACAATTATCCTATTCCTATAATTTTTAATTGCGTTAATTATCTCGTCAAAGTACGCGCTTTCGGAGTAAGCACTTTCAGCGTATTTGCCAGATCTTCCTGAAAATACGGTGCCTATCTGCTGTATTCCGTAGGGATGTATGATGAACACCTGTGCCTCGTCCTCGTCCATGGCCACGGCCGTATACACCGTTACATACTTTTCGTCTGTGGCTTCCTTCAGCAGGTCCATGTGCTGTTGATCCCATTCCTTCGTTATGGCTATCTCACTGTCAGTGGTTATTGTTATTGATTGATGCTTTCCCTTTGTATCTTCCGGCCCCTCGATCACTGTACCCAGAACACGCAGCCTGTTGTCAAAGTCCTGGAATTCAATCTTTTCTACCTTCAGCTTTATGGTTATGGGTATCCGCTCTCGCTCCCTGGATCTCTGTACATCTGCGGATTCCTCGACTCTTCTGAAGGTGATAGCAGAGACCACATCTCCCTCGGAAAGTATATTCCTTATGTACCAGAGGTCGTCAAGGCTCTCTATGCGTACCCTGATCGTGCTATCTTTCAGATCCTCTTCAAGGATTCTCATCGCGCATCCTATCTCCGCTTGGGCCCTAGCTTCTCAATTCTCTTGTAAATTCTTCGGTAATGGCTCCCCTTCCAGTATATCTTGTGGCACTGCGTGCATACGTATACATCCCTGTGATTTTCAACGTAGGAGGGTACCTTTGTCGACAGTTTAACAAGTCTGCCGTTGCACACGGGGCATCTCATGAATCTATCTCTGGTCTTCGGAGAGAAGTGCATAGCGAAGTCCCTCAGCTGTTCGTCTATATCATCATACGGTTCGAATATTGACATGGGATATTTCTGATACATTCCGTAATCTCTGGTTATGATTATCCTCCCCTCAGATCTGCTCCTCTCTATTATTTCATTATCCGGGACGCTTCCTGCCGGATAGTAGACATCGTAACCCATCAACCTTATCCATCTTGCAAGTTTTCCCAGCATCTGATCGACTGTCAGCTTAATCTCACCATCTTTCGATAAGATCGTTTTTAACACCAACCAGATCTAAAAGCCTTGAAACAACAAACGAGATCATATCATCCACCGATTTTGGATGGGTGTAGAATCCCGGGGATGCTATTGCCACTATAACACCGTTTTCAGAAAGGTATGTCATATTTCTGAGATCTATCGTGCTGAGCGGCATCTCGCGTGGTACTACTATCAGCCTGCGCCTCTCCTTCAAGGAGACAGCAGCTGCCCTGGTTATCAATGTGTCTGAGATGCCGGAAGCTATCTTTGATATTGTAGTTATGGAACATGGCACTATGACCATTGAGTCAAATAAAAAACTCCCCGAACTTATGGGAGCTGAAAAGTCATCATCTTCATAATTGTGTGATGCGAGTGATCTTATACGATCCACATCAACATCAGATTCGTACTCTATAACCTTCTTAGCTGCATCTGATATAATCAGGTAGGTTTCCTGTCCTTTCAGATTCTCCAAAAATTTAACCGCATATGGTATGCCGGACGCACCAGATATCCCAACGACTATCCTCATTCTTCTTTCTGATTATTTTCTCCTATTAAAAACATAGTAGAGCACAAATATGGAGGCGAAAAGCACTATTATGACCCCAATACCAATATATTCTCCAGTATGGTTGATGACAGGTTTCGAGAAGGAGAACCCTGGATAGGCACCTGCATCTAGAGCTTGTATATTCGTATATCCTGGAATCTGAGATGGTTTATTCTCAATAGATTTGAAGGCCTTTGTCATGTTCTGAACACTTGGGAAGCCTATACCCGAAAGAGCAACTACCAGCTCAAGCCCATATGGATTCAGGCCGGTATAGCTGAGATCGAACACAATAAGATCCTGAGTCGAGACGTTTATCCAGTTATAGGATACGTATGATTTGTTATCTATCACATCCGCAAAGAATGAGTTCCATTCTGCCTGCGTTATGCTGTAATGCGTAGACCCGTAATAGTAAGTTATGGACGGTAAAGAGGCGGGCGGCAGAGGAAGCGAAGGTGAACTGGCCAGTGATGCCGCAGGAAGTGATAGCAGAATCAACGCGAACAGCGCAGCTATGATCAGTTTGAATCTCATTCAGGACGAGAATGAAAATATCATTTAAATATTTATCCGCCAGATCCCTTCCTTCCGATGACAAATTCCTCTCCGTCTGGATCCTGTTCAACTCTCAAGGATCCATCGATCCTTTCCTTCTCGAGGACTTCCCTAAACTGCTTATTGCTGTATCTTCTTTTCCTTGCAAGCTTCCTGAGATCACTGACGCTTTTGCCATCTGAATTCTCCATCATCTTCTTCAGGGAATCTAGGTCTTTGTTTCTGGTTATGAGGTACAGTGGATAGGCAATGGCAGAACCTGAAATCGAGAAGACTGCATATGACGGGGAATAGAAATTGTAATGCAGCACCTTGCTCACGTTTCTGCCAGAAACGCTTACCATGACCGTGTTAAGACCGATTCGATTAGAAATATTCCTGCTGTAACCTCCTGCATACATAACTCCATTTACATACCAGGTTATGTTAAGATTCGATATATCATATCCTGAAATCCTCAGACGCATGCTTGATCTAATTAGTGAAATGTCATGCTGCAGAACTATGGATCGAATTTCCATGTAGGGGTATTCAGGGATTTTGTATATCATGTTGTTTGAATTTCCATACGCATCACTGCCAGAAACTTTGACGATGAAAATTCCATCAAATGGTATTCTGTAGATTGCGCTACCATTGGTGATGGCGCAGGACTGATTTCCAACTTTTATATGAACGCCCGTAAGATTCGATGGCTGAACGTTTATTATTAGATAGGCAATACCATCGATCGTAATGTTGGCAAACCTTGCATATATCACTGGCCTATAGAGTGATGCATGCACGACCAGGGTGATCGTGCCATAATTGCCTGTCAGTGTGTAGTTATAGAAGGTGAAGGTATAGGTTCCGTAGCCAGGCAACAGTATATGATCTCCACTTAAGTTGGCTGATGTGACGATTCGATTGCCGTGGAATGGTATGCGCACCTCAGTCGTATTGGTGTATATGTCATAATTGTATGATGGTGGGACTGTGCTATTCTCATATATCGATATGGTCTCTGCCGCTTTCGTTCCGCTTCGCGATATGGCCTCAACTTCAATGCTGTAATTTCCACCTAAAACGAAATACGGTGATGATGCATTGAACATCAGATGCGCCGTATCCAAGAACGAAAGAACCGCCACATCAATCCCCTCATGTATTATATAAACAAAGAGATCGGCAGTTATGTTGGACGAAACGTTGATCATCATGGTATTGTTCCTGGAGTTGCCGTAGAATGAGTAAAACCTGTTATGTGTATAATTTATGATCAACAACGGATGAAATGTTATGACGTATATATGACCACTGAATACAGTCACGTTTCTACCAAAGTATGTTAGATACACCGTTAAATTGTTCTCGCCCTCTTTGGCTTGAAAAATGACGGTGCCGTTGCCTGATACGGTATTATTCGATCCGAAGACTGTGAATGTCCGGCAATCCGGCTTAATGGATATTGGTATAAGCGAAGTGTTGAAATATTCGCCATTGTAAATGTTTACTGAAAAATTCTGATCAGCGTATACATCGTAATTCAAGGAAAAATTGAACTCAAGGCCGAATCGATCCATTATCGTGATATTTATGACGTCTATACCCGTATAATTCAAAACAAACCAGGCATTTCCTGTATACGAGCTCTCATATCCATGGCTGTTTATGAAGATCGAAGATATCAGAGGATCGTTTTTTATGTATAGAGAAACGTTTGTCCCGTATGCTGCATATGATCCATTTGGAACAGATGCGGTTATTGAAGGCTCATAATTATCCACAAAGACAGTCGTTCTATAGCCATATTTGAAGCCGACGGAATTGTTCAGGCCCAAGCAAATATCATTTGTACCGTTATCCAGCAATCGGCTGTCTACGAGAAAGTCAGATTCATCGTATGCTCTATCAGTGACGTTTCCTATTTTCAATACGGCTGAATATGGATATGCCGAATATACTGTGAAATTCAGCCATGAATTCAGATGCATGTACGGAATGCGATGGAACAGAACAGACATGCTCCCATTCACGGGCATAACCACATTTCGGTAAAGTAAAAATAGCCTGCCGCTGGATCCAATCACAATTGCGCTCGAATTGAAAGCCGAAGCGTAATCTATATGATAAGTGAGGTTAAGGCTGGTATTTCCGATGATGACCTCATGATCCCCATAATAAAGGTAGTTTGACACATTGTAGATGCCGTATATGAGATGATCGCCATATATGCCTACATTGCTGTGATCTCCGTATGCGATGAACGATATACCATCTGAAACGTCTAAGTATGGATATGTCGTATTGCTGAATCCACGCATTACGGTAGAATCGTTATCAATACTGTAGATTATCTGGTCTCTCTCTGTATCGTTGTAAAAAATCAGGGATCTGATCTCCCGATCGTAATACTCAAAGGTTCCGCAGGTCATATGATCAAGATCGCCACTTGCAAGAAAATACAGATATGTGCTGGAATTTCTGTGCAGAATCAGCATCTTTCCATTCGAATAGGCTAGATAGCCAGTTAGGTTTTGACGTATCGCCTGGATGCTGATGTCCGTAAAATTGGAGGCATCTATGCTGAACAGTTTAGTTTCATTCCGGAAAACAGAGAGAACATAGATTATTCCGTCGTATGCAGAATACGTGTAATAGGAAGAGTTAAAGTTCACTATGGGGTATGACGTATCATTGACATAGTTCGAGACGCGTACACCGGAATCGTCTATACCTATGACGGCATTTTCAGGATAGTCGAGATAGTATACAGTATCATTGACGTAGGGAATATCCGTATCATAGGTTCTGTACAGAGACCCGTCCTGAGTCATCATAGCTGGGTAGCGAACCACCGAAATATTGTATAACGTGAGATTTACAGCTGTTGAACCTATGAGGAGATCGGTCTGTCCCGGTGGAATGGAAGCGTTGAAGACCAACGGCATATTGAAGCTGCCGTCAGTCGTGTTAAGGAACACCAGCGTTCTGCCATGGAAAAAGGCGATCTTCATGGTGTACCAGATGTTTACAGAAACTGTTGTCCCCGTCCTCATGTCACTGGGAGAGTCAATCTGAAGATTCTGTGAGTTGGAAAAGCTGAATGCGATTTCAGAACCATTTGAATTCAATATGAAATCGTTGATCTCCGCACCGCCAACATTGTTTTCCGAGTAATTGAATTCGAGTACTATGGCCTCATCTGTACCCCTCATGAACGATACGTTCAGATACGTTCCATTTTCAGATTGCCCAGCATAGTATGGATTCAGAGACAGTATATTCAACCCGATGCTGCCATCGATATCTTTGATGCCTATGTCTGTCTTAGACACAGGATTGACAATGCTAAATGAGAAATTCGTATTATTTGCGGGAAATGTTCCAACCTGCATGGAACCGAAATTGTAATAGTATTCCCCCGCACTGAGTGCTGCGAATAATGGTACTACTACTATTAAAATTATTATAATTGTTATTATTCTGTTCATATGACCATAAATTTAACTAATATAATAATTATACTTTTACCGTATATATCATTATGACCACAAAAACACATGACGATATCACAGCAAACCTCGAAAAACTAAGGCTGCAATCAATATAGATAGATTTATATTGCAATATAACTTACAAACTCGAATGATCAGAGTAGGTATTAACGGATATGGTACAATAGGCAGGAGAGTGGCCAGAGCTGTTTCACTGCAGGACGATATGATAGTCACGGGCATCGTCAAGACAAAGCCGGACTACGTTAGCATGGTTGCATCAAGAGATTTCAAGATATTTGTACCTGACAGAACCTATGAAAAGGCATTCATAGATGCGGGAATTAAGGTTGCAGGCACGCTCGAGAATCTTATGGATGATTCGGAAGTCATAGTAGATGCGACCCCAGAAGGTCAGGGAGAAAAAAATAAGGATTTGTATGTGAAAAGGAAGATCAAGGCCGTATTCGAAGGGGGCGAGGATCCGGAGATAGCTGAGTCAAGTTTCAATGCCTATTCAAACTATGATGATGCAAGATCAAAGGATTACGTCAGAGTTGTATCATGCAATACCACAGCACTTGCAAGAACGCTGCATCCTCTTCGTGAGAGATTCGGCATAAAATTTGTGGATGCGACCATAGTGAGAAGGGCCACGGACCCGAATGACAGCAAAAAGGGACCCATTAATGCCGTGGAGCCGAGCCTCTCAATACCCTCACATCATGCACCAGACCTCAAGACGGTCATGAACGGACTCAATGTCAGCACGATCGCCATAAAGGCTCCAACTACGTTGATGCACGTTCATGCCGTGAGGGTAGAGCTGGAGAAGGCCATTTCGAAGAACGACGTTATCGATGCATGGAAGGGCTACAAGCGTATAATGGAGGTTGGAAAGAACAGCGGTATCACATCAACAGGACAGATGATGGATCTTGCGAGGGAGTTCGGAAGGGATCGTTCTGATCTCTATGAAATAGCTGTATGGACTCAGAGCGTGTCCGTGGGCGGTAACCATGTCTCTTATATTCAGGCGGTACATCAGGAGAGTGACGTGGTTCCAGAAAATGTTGACGCCATCAGATCCATGTTCGAGATCGCCGACAGGGACAAATCGATCTCGATGACCGATGGCAGATTGAAGATTGAGAAAAGGGTGTTTTAATGGAAAGTAATGAGGAGAATAAGGAAAAGAAGACCATAGAGGATCTTCCAGGTGTTGGAGAAGCGACGGCTGAAAAGCTGAGGGAAAATGGATACGACGATATAATGGCAATAGCCGTAGCCTCCCCAAAAGATCTGTCGGACGTCACCGGGATAGGCGAGGGCGCCGCAGCGAAGATAATTGCGGCGGCAAGGAAATTTGCAGATATCGGAAATTTCGAAACCGGCGAAGAGATACTTGAGAGGAGAAAGAGCATACAGAAACTCACAACGGGCAGCAAGAACCTCGACGATCTGCTCGGCGGTGGCTTGGAGACTCAGGCCATAACAGAATTCTTCGGGGAATTTGGATCTGGAAAGACCCAGATAATGCATCAGCTAGCCGTAAACTGCACACTTCCTAAGGAAAAGGGAGGCTTCGACAGCGACGTCATGATGATAGATACCGAAAACACGTTCAGACCGGAGCGAATAATCCAGATGGCAAAGAGCAAGGGTGCGGATCCGGATGAAACCCTCAAGAGAATACATGTGGCAAGGGCCTACAATTCCCATCATCAGATACTTCTCGCTGAGAAGGCGCAGGACACGGCCAAGGAGTTCAACATAAAGCTGCTGATAGTGGATTCACTCACGGCACACTTCAGATCCGAGTATGTGGGACGTGGTTCTCTGGCAGAGAGGCAGCAGCTGCTCAATAAGCATATGCACGATCTGCTGAGGTTCGGAACCATATACAACGCGGTTATAGCGGTTACGAATCAGGTTTCCGCCAGGCCTGACGTCTTCTTTGGTGATCCTATGGCGCCCATAGGTGGAAACATAGTGGGCCATACCGCGACCTTCAGGATATATCTGAGAAAGAGCAAGGGAGGGAAGAGGATAGCAAGACTCATAGATTCGCCATATCTGCCTGAAGGAGAGACGGTGATACAGATCAGCGAAGATGGGGTGAGCGATGGTACGTGATCTCCTCCTGCTTCATTTTTATAGGTTTGTGAGCTACTCCTAAGCTAAAGCATCGGGGCTTCCCTTCATTGAAGAGACCTCTGCCTCTCCGAACATCCGTACAAGCCCGATGTTGCGATCTCCACAGGCGTGTATTCGGATCGCACCGATCCTACTTTTATAACTCCAATCTTCCTTATGTTCTTGGTGGCATTCAGATCCCTGTCGATCGTTAATCCGCACACATTGCAATGATATATGCGATCTGATAACTTCAGATCATGCTTTATGTTACCGCATGATGAACATATCTTAGATGATGGATCTAACCTTCCTATCTCTATTATATTCTTTCCATATTTTTCCACTTTCCATTTCAGTTTCTGCTTTATGCCACGATGCTCCGATCATGGAAGGCGACCGGTTTCCACACATCGCTGCCCAAGTATCATTATCCGATCAAATTCCATGGATCATCATTCATTTCCCCTGTATATGCCGTATTCTTTCAGTATCCTTAGAAATTCCTGTGCGTTCTTTTCAGTGTAGAATACAAATCTTATAACGTACCCTTCCTTTTTTTCTCTCAGGAAGGAGAGAACGGTCTCAAGTGCTATTCTCTCTGCACGATCGAATGGAAACCCGTAAATGCCCGTGCTTATCGCCGGAAAGGCTACGTCATGTATGCCGTTCTCCGCAGAAAGTTCAAGCGAGTTTCTGTAGGCACTGGCAAGCGTCTCATCCTCATTATCATGTCCTCCCCTCCAGATTGGTCCAACCGTATGTATCACATACTTCGATCTCAGCCTGTAACCTCTCGTCATAACAGCTTTGCCAGCCGGGAGCCCATCTGCATATCTCTCCATCCTTATCCTTGCGAGCTCCTGGTCCATTTCTGGCCCAGCTGCTGCATGTATGGCCCCATCAACACCACCGCCACCCATCAGCGATGAGTTGGCTGCGTTGACTATGGCTTCGGCATCAGATTCCGTTATATCCCCTATCTCGATAACAATCTGGCTATTCCCATAGGGAATAGAGAGGATACGTCTCATGATCACAGCTATACTAACCTATGAAAAAATCCTTCCGATCATGTTTGATCGGCAGTTTCAGCCTGAAAAATTTAAGTACGGCATGATCATTTTATTCTGAATGTGGTCTTACATCTACGAGAAATTTTCCAGAAGCCCTTCACAGTTGAAGATAGTCAAGAAGATGTTTTCAATAGGAATACGCGTGGCAAAACTCTATGACGAACCGGTGCTGATGTGCGGAGATATAGAGATAAGACCAAATACGCTTGCAAAGGCCACAGGGACGGATCGAAGGTCCGTTATCAGTGTTCTAGATCGCATCATCAATGATGAAACGCTTTATCCCATATTTTCACAGCTTGAGCCAGTGGCGAATCTTTGGAAGGTCAGCTCAAAGCTCGGATATGGTGTGATCGAGATACTGCCGGAGAGTGCCTCAAAGCCTGGAATAATTGCTGGCGTATCTAGCATAATAGCAAAGAGAGGGATAAGCATAAGACAGGTAATAGTCGATGATCCTGAACTGGTGGAGGATCCAAAGGCCGTGGTTGTTACCGAGCAGAAGGTACCTCCGGATATCATACAGGATCTTAAAGCTGTTGAAGGCGTGAGGGCTATAACGATATTGTGATCCAACTTAAGTTGAGATTGAAATTATTCTGCAATCCTTTATGATATTCTGGCGATCAGATATAGTTTGATACGCCGTCAGGATAAAGCACTTCCATAGTCTTGGCGATCCTTTCCTCCAGTTTGTCTCGTGTATAGCCAGTCAGGTTGACGTGACCTACCTTCCTCCTCCTTCTTATACCCTGCTTACCATACCAATACACACTGGATTCTCCCAGAGAAAGTATCTTTACAACCTTATCGTGATCAAGATCCTGTCCGAGTATATTTATCGAAGAGGATGGTCTGTAGAGCACAGGTTTTGGAACTGGCAGGCCGCTTATGGCCCTCACATGCTCCTCGAACTGAGAAATGGATGATCCGAGAAGTGTGTGATGTCCAGAGTTGTGCACCCTCGGTGCATATTCATTTATTATTACCTGTCTATTCTTCACATAGAACTCTATGCCCATAACACCGTGATAATCCAGGGCCTGCATCAGCTTCAATGCCATATCTGGCATGGAGAGATCCTCTGTTGGCGCGATATTGTAGATGAATATTGCCTCCCTGTTGTAATTGTACGTGGGATCGAAATATGTGAAATTTCCATCCCGATCACGGATCGCTATTATGGAGGCTTCATAATCGAAGTCTATGAATTCCTCGACAACAAATTTATCGCCCTTAAGCGTCTCGCTCACACTGCCGTCATATATGACCTGCCCCTTTCCGTCGTATCCTCCATAGGCATTCTTTATAACCGCCTTGCCGAAATCCTTTGCATACCTGACGGCCTCTTCAAAGCTGTTTGCCACCCGGTATTCCGCAACCCTGAGGCCATGATCCGAGAGAAAATCCTTCTCCCTTGATCTGTCCTTCTTGAGGTCCACAGCCTCTTTGCTGGGAAATAGCTTTCCCTGAGATTGCGCATAACTGAGGGCTTCCTCCATCACATGTTCAAATTCAAAAGTGACCACATCAGACTCGTCCACGAATTTTCTATATTCTTCCGGGCTGAAGTGTGCATCTGCTATTAGTGATGCTGGGCCAACTCCATTAGAGTCTAGCGTGAAATACCTGTTTCCAAGCCTTCGGCCCTCATTTATCATCATAAAACCCAGCTGACCGGTGCCAATGATCCCTATGTTCATAGCAGATGGATGTTATTGAAAAATAAATAATTTATAGGGGACGACCAGGAACCTCTGGCCTCCAGAGTCTTTGAAATCTATCACATATCTATCCGGTGTACGCCGCGTTCCAGTCAATGGAAAGTGGATTCCCGAGACTGCGCCGGTCATCGGAATGATAATGCAACCGTATAGGCGGTCTTCAGTGTGACGAAGAGAATTATCACGATGATTAGCAGGCGGACCTTTCTGCTGTCAAATCTGTGCATCATCAGGGATCCTGTCAAACCTCCAGCCACCCCACCGACCAGTACTATTATCCAGAGAATGTAGTTAACGCCCCTGAGTATTGCAAGGTATGACATGAAGCCCGATGCCGACGAAAAGAGTGCTATGAATGCGGATGTCCCGGCGATCTTCTTGTAATCAGTTTCCATGAATGTGAGAACGGGCAGTATGATCATGCCGCCTCCAACCCCAAGCAGACCTCCCAGGAATCCAGCCAGGGCACCTATGAATATTCCCGTTATAGCTCCGTTTATGCCGGTCAAAACGGCATTCTTTCTATCGCTCTTTCGCCCCCTTATTAGGTTGAACAGCGTGTAGGAGAGGAATATGACGAATATTATGAGGAGATATTTTCTCGGCGTATGTACTCCCACCATAGCCCCAACTGGCGCCATTATCACGGCCGGTATGAGGAAGATCACGCCGATCTTCCAGATGATGAAATTATGCTTTGCATTGTTTGCCGTTGCGCTGGAGAGTGAGAAGACGTTAAGCAACAATCCTGCGGCCGCTGCGATCGAGAAAGGTATGCCAAAGGAATAGTAAATCGGTATGAGAGTATTGGCTGCACCAACCCCAGATATGGCAAATAGAGCTGAGAGTATCCATGTCAATATGAGTATTATTATATAGAGTGCCCCAAACATAGGCATCATTTCCGGCCATAGTAATCTGGCTTGCAGACGAATTTACCATTGAGCACCTTTATATCGGACTCGTAGGTGTATTCGCCGCATATTTCGCATTTTACCTTAGATCCGTCCTTCTTTACAGGTTTGAACTTGAAATCCTGGATCTCGGCATATTCAAATATATCCTCATCAGGCAGGCCTGCGATCCATTCAAGGACCGGATCTATAGCCTCGGAGGGGATTTCAGAGGGTTCCATTCCCTGCTTTCTGTATTTGAAAAATTCGGAGGCTCTTACATTTAGCTCGTCCATGAAGCTGTTTCGCACATGGACACGTATAGCTTTACCACCTGGCCTGTATATTATGATTGCAAGCTTGCCGTATCCGAGAAGCGAGAACAGACCTTTCCCATATGTACATCCAGTGGAAGCCTGAACTCCATCGTTGAAACAGCCGTTCATATCCTCTTCGGACATCTCAGAAAGTAGAAATGTCCTGTGATCTTTCTCCTTATCCAGCTTCGCCAGCTTAAGTGCATAGGCGCCGGCCCTGTAACCCATCGGCATATACGGGCACTTGTGCCCGTGAAACTCAAACGCCCATTCAGGAATACCGAACTCAAGTCTTTCCATTCTGTTTCACCAACACCATAATCAAATAGTTATATTTCTATTTGACTATGACAAATATTCTCATAGTCAGAAAACTATATATTGTATAATCGGATGTTAACAGGTTATGGAATCAACCTGCAGGATAATAAAGCTCAGGAACACCGATCTAAACGCCTATGAGGGCAGTGAAAGGATACTCGAAGCCCTTGCCTCAAAGGTCAGACTTGCCATTCTCGATCTGATGATTCAGTACGATGAGGTCTGCACTTGCGAGCTGGTTCCGGCACTGAATCTTTCGCAGCCAACCATAACGGTGCACCTGAACAAGCTGTATGATGCAGGTATAATCGAAAAGAGGGAGATCAAAAAATTCACGTTCTATCATATCAGGCCTAAATATAGGGAACTGGTGGAAACGGCGATAAGACTAGATAAAACATAGCAGTGTGTGTGATGTAAAAGGGTTCAGAAATGGAGCATTATTTCCCAATTAAAATAAAAATCTTCGCATTTAAATCCAGCCCTATCAATTTTATCCATTCGCATAAATTTTATACAAGTCAGCCCATACCAGTCTCGGATTGTGGCTATCATCGGAGTTGTTAAATTCTGTTAAAATAAACTGTTAAATTGGCTAACAGCGGTTGAATGCGGTCAATTGTGGATTATGTAGTTTCATCAACCATTAGTATATTATATTTATCGATTTGAATATATATCGGTTCATCGTCTCCGTAGCTTACTTTAACAAAGTCTGCAAATAAGTATGGCTCATATTTCTTTTTAGTTCGTAGATAATCTCTATTAGGGTGTGAGCTTTCTGCTAATCTATCACAAATTGTGTCGTAATCGATGTATTCGATATCGTATGCCTTTGTCTTAAACTTCGCATATTTCAATCTCTTCGCAACGCTTTCTCTGTCTATCGGCTTTATATACGGGTTATCTACAAACATTTGTGGTAAGTCAATCAGAAAGATATAATCAGTTGGTAGTTCGTGTTCTGATAGGTATTTCGTGGTTTTGAGAAAAAAAGCCTTCTCTGGGAGCAGTTATGGTCTCATTAGAACGTATATATGATTCAATGGCTAGTCTGGCTATCTGGACTGCCTTTTTTCCGATATCAAGGTCAATGCTTAATCCTGGATTGTTCATGATAATATGATTCAAATTAAGATAATAAAGACGTGCATATTCTGTTCATTTGCATCCTGGATATCTGAAATACAGCTCAATTTAATGACAATAATGAAATAACATGTCCCAACGCTGGAGATCTTACTTTCCATATATCTATCCCTAAACGATTGATGCTGTCCACACTTTCCCTTTCCAACGCATAGATTCTGATGTAAAGCCATTTCTAAAATTATGAGATAACCATCATCTTTGCCTTAATGCCTATATTTGAACTGCTATATACTTGAGAAGCAATATATGATGATAAAACTAGGATAAGATATACAGATAGAAGAAGAATCATGAATCAGAAATAAAAATAAAACTTGAAGCTAGATCGACTTTTGATCGGATTTCTTTATATCAGCCTTCGTTGATTCATGCAAGTAAAGAAGGATTATCGTTGAGCTTCTTTTTCAATTCTTTCTGTAGCTGTTCTGCCGTAAGGCTTTTTACAACTTCTTTGATTCCTGAAACATCTGGATGCGTTATGGCGTTCCACAGGCAGGCCACGGTACAGTTATTGCAGCCAACCATGCAGTTTTCGGGGTACATGACCACTGCTTTATGCCTGTCGAAATCATAACCGAACACATTTCTCTTTTCTCCGCAGGTGACAACACACATGCCGCATCCAGTACATTTATTCTCATCGATAACAGGCTCCCAGTGAATTGTGGATCTGGAAATACCATGCCACACTGCGAATTTATTCTGCTGTTCGATCTCAGTCATTTTTTATCGCCTCTAAATGTACCGAGTGATCAGGGAATTTATCAATCCTCTCCTGCAGCTCATGTTTTACCTCTGGAAATATCTTGTATTTTAGGATAGCATCTTTCACGTATTTCTTTGGGTCATCCGGAAAGCTAATCGCATCTTCTGGACATAGTTTTCCGCATGTAGTACATCCTATCACACATTTTCCGGGATTTCCCACAAGTGGCATATTCCTCGATCCATCCCACCTGAACACATCATTTCCACAGGTCAATAAGCACATTCCACAGCTATCACATTTTGATTCATCAATTATAGGGTACCAGTTGAACAGACTTCTGTCCACACCATGCCATGATTTCTGTCCGCCCATATATTGTCAAATTTTAATATACTAATATATTATTTAA
>NZ_QJSM01000029.1 GCF_003205235.1 Thermoplasma sp. Kam2015
TTTATTGTTTACTATAAATTTATAAAATACATTATTCTCTGTGTGTGATGTAAAAGGGTATCGTTTGGGAGAATTATTTCCCAATTAAAATAAAATTTATGCGAATGGATACAACTGATACGGCTGGATTTAAATGCGAAGATTTTTATTTAAATTAGAAAATAATGCTCCATTTTCGCACCCTTTTACATCACACACGATAAAACATAGCATACTTAGATAAAATTGTTTTTATAGAGATTTTCGATGTATAGGTATGATACTTGTAACAGGTTCTTCTGGTCAAATTGGCACTGAACTCGTTCCATATCTTCGAGAAAGGTACGGCAGAAATGAAATCATATCCTCTGATATCACCGATCCGACAGGGACACAGACCGGTTATATAAAACTGGATGTGACTGATCGCGAATCTCTGGAACGAGCCATAGAGAAATACAAAATAACCGATATATTCCACCTTGCCGGTATACTCTCCGCAAAGGGTGAGAAGGATCCAGATCTTGCATATAGGGTCAATCTTAACGGTACATACAACGTTCTGGAGGCTGCTAAAAGACACTCTATCGACAGAGTCATAATTCCAAGCACCATAGGCGTCTTCGGACCGGAAACGCCCAGGACAGGTGTACCAAGCATAACGGTGCTGAGGCCCAGGACCATGTATGGCATAACAAAGGTCGCTGCTGAGCTTCTTGCTCAGTATTATTTTGAGAAATTTGGCCTGGACGTCAGATCGCTGAGATATCCCGGAATAATAAGCTACATGGCCGAGCCCACAGCAGGGACAACAGACTATGCAGTGGAGATATTCTATTATGCAGTTCGCCTGAAGAGATACACATGTTATCTTCGCAGAGATAGACGCCTGCCGATGATGTACATGCCCGACGCTCTTCGTGCACTTGTTGATCTTTACGAGGCAAAATCCGAACAATTGAAGATAAGAAACGGTTATAATGTACAGGCATACAGCTTCACCCCTGAAGAACTGTATGGGAAAATATCTGAACGTATAAATGGTTTTGAGATAGATTACAGACCAGACTACAGAGATGGAATAGCCGCCACCTGGCCCGAGAGCATAGATTCATCAGACGCAGCAAAGGAGTGGGGTTTCAAATTCGATTATGATCTGGATAAGACTGTAGACGATATGATAGAACATATATCGGAAAAACTTGGGATAAGCGGAAAGCACTTCGCTTGATTCAAAATCAGACTCTTGTTCCCCAGAACGGATTTTCCTTTCTCTTTATCTTTATTATTTCTTCCATGGTGTCCATTATATCCTTTTCCATGGGGCTCTTTCTGAGCTCCTTTACCACGTTTTCAGTTATATCTACATAGAGGACGTCATCTGGGAATATCTGCCTGTTCAACGTTACATTGTCTATGGCAACGGCAACCTCAGCCGGGGCGTCCTGAAAACGTACACTGATATCTTCATTTCTTATGCTCTTGATAGTACCGGCGTATTTGCCATCTCCCCTGATCAGATTATCGCCAACCTTTATCTGTCCTGTCTCGACTCTCACACCAACTATCACAGGCTTTGATGCCCTGAATATATACTGAGGGAGTATTCTGATTCTTGATGGGACAGGCATTGACATCTTCCGTCCCTGCAGCAGCATCTTGTTTCTTTCTTCCAGTACCTTCTGTGTATCCTCCACGATCTTGTAAATTATGTCGCCGGTTACTATGCTCACGTCAGATGAAGCCATGGCCTCTCTAGCTTCAGGCAGGACGGATACATTGAAACCAACTATAACCCTGTTAACAGGATCAGACAGCGTTGAAACATCCATTATATCTCTCTTAGTTATGTCGCCGACCTGAGCCTGTCTTATCTTTATCCCTTCCTTGTTCAGTTCATAGCTGATCGCTTCCAACGATCCTATGGCCTCAGCTTTTACGTAAATTCCATTCTCATCCAGCTTTATATCTACCTTGCTCTCCTCTTCGATCTCCCTCATAACCTGTTCCAGATTATCGTTCACTACGATCATTGGAGATCCAGACATCACGTCGATCTTATCGCTTATAAGTACCCTTATTCCCTCAGCTGCTGAAACTCTCTTTACCTCTTTGAGCGATCTCTGGCCTTTGCCTGTATTGACGAATAGCGCCTTCACCTTTGTTACAGCCGGACCATTCTTGGTATTCACAGCTATGGTATCACCTACAGATATGGTACCCTGGTATAGCACGGCATCAAGGGTAATTCCAGCCGATTCCTCTTTTCTGACCTCTATGATGGTTGCGTGTCCATTTATATCCTTGTACTCGATCTCACGTTCCAGAAACCGCTGCGCTAGACCGGCCAAGACCATCAAGATCTCCGGTACTCCTATGTTCTTCTTCGCGCTTACCGGTACGATCGCTACAGTTTTCGTGAAATCAGATATCCTATCAAATCTATCCGAATTTAGACCGAATTCGTAGAGTTTGTTCATTATATTGTATACTCTATTCTCAAGCTCGTTGACGTATTCTGGCCTCTGCTTTCTGATGAATTCGGTGAACAATGTTGTCTTTACATCGGTGAAAAACGGTATGAGATCGATCTTATTTGCCGCTATGATGAATGGTGTCTTGAACTTCTTCAATATATCTATGGACTCCACGGTCTGTGGCATTATTCCCTCGTTTATGTCTATCACAAGGATGGCGAGATCGGCAAGTGCCCCGCCCCTTGCACGCATATTGGAGAAAGCCACATGGCCAGGGGTATCGATAAATAGAAGCCCAGGTATCTTAAGCCCTTTTGTATTGAGTTTCTCAGTTTCCCTGAGTATCGTGCTTATGTCAACAGTCGTTGCTGCTATTCTCTGCGTTATTCCTCCAGGTTCCTTGCTGGCAACAGAGGTACCCCTTATGAGATCCAGCAGTGTGGTCTTACCATGATCCACATGACCCAGAACGCAGACGATTGGCTGTCTCAGTTTAGAGGCAGCCTGACTAGTAGATGACTTCGTCGCCATAGGACCATTCTACTATTTCTTTTTCATTGAAAAATATAGGCACCTCGTGAGAATAGGCCTCAGGAGAGTCAGAAGCGTGTATGATGTTCTTCTCGATGCCCATTGAAAAATCACCGCGTATAGTCCCTGGCTGAGCCTTTGAACCATCTGTGGATCCTGCCATCAGTCTGACTATCTCAATTGATTTCGGACCCTCGAGTATCATGGCGACTATCGGTCCAGATGTTATATAGTTCACAAGATCCTTGAAAAATGGCTTAGATCTGTGTACGGAATAATGATTTTCTGCCTGTTCCTTTGTCATCTGCATAAACTTTAGGGCAATGATCTTCAATCCCTTATCTTCAAGTCTGGAAATTATACGGCCTATAAGCCGTCTCTTTACTGCGTCCGGTTTGAGTAGTACCAGCGTACGCTCTGTCATGATTTTGCCCTCATCTTCTTCAATTCGTGATACTCATTGGTCCACTTGACGTACCTTGGGACACGGTTCAATTCTATCATATTCTTCCTGCACTTGTTGGAACAGAAATACAGTATTGCGCCGTCCTTTCTAACGTACATTATGCCTGTTCCTGGTTCAATAGCCTTTCCACAGAAACTGCAGTTCTTTGCCATGTTGATCACCTGATTGAAAGCTTCTTAGCTTCCCTTGCAGTTTCCATGAGCATCAGGATATCTCCGACCCTTACAGGACCAAGGACGTTCCTTGCTATTATCCTTCCCTGATCTCTCCCTGCAAGTACTCTGACCTTTACGGTCGTCGCTTCTCCGGTCATTCCCGTTCTTCCTATTATTTCGACAACCTCAGCAGGTGTCGCCTCATTGGGCATCTATTTCACCTTCACTTTTTAATCTGCTCAAGCGCAGAAACTATGGATTTATAGAGTTCTTCATTCTTTCCATAATCCACTATGGATACAGATGCGGCAGAGGCTATGCCTACCTTTGATCCAAGATCAGCTTTCTTCTTCACATAGACGTATGGAACCTTCTTGTCTTCACAGAGCGATGGCAGGTAATATACAACCTCAGGTGGGTTTACATCTTCGGCTATAACCACCAACTTGCTCTCGCCTCTCTCTATCGACTTTATAACTTCGTTAGTTCCTTTCTTGACTTTTCCAGTTCTGTATGAACTCTCCACAAGATCCAATGCTTTCTGCGAAACGTCTTCGGGAGTTTCAAACTTCACATAGCTTTTTTCCATATCATTACCTCCTTCATTTCAATCTACGAGCTTTTCCCATATGCCAAACGCATATATATTTTATTTGAAGCGTTATGCATCTGGTTTCAATACCTCGTATGATGCAACGAGATGATGATTAGCAGATATATAACTATTTAGAATGTACTTTTTCGCCAGTTCAGGAAACTTTTATAAATTCAGCTTCCATAAAGGAAAACTGCTTGGCTATTTAAAGCTGGGATAGCCTAGCCTGGTAAGGCGCAGGTCTGGAAAACCTGTGCTCGTTAAGAGCTCGGGAGTTCAAATCTCCCTCCCAGCGCTTCTATTCGATCTCCATAATGTGCGGATATTATGTGGCATGCAACGCCCTTAAATGAATTTGTGAATAATATTGATCGCCATAATTATTATTTATCGTTGTTAATATTCAGATATCTGACCTTATTTTGACTATCTTTTAGTCCTATATTAACTAAGACGTCTAACTATTTCTTAAATACTACCTGCAAATGTATCCTTATGAAAAGATCCTATGTTATCATGGCGGTAGTACTCATACTAATAGTTGCCGGGGTCGGTGGCTACAGTTACTATGAATACAGTGATACGGGTAGAATGGCGATCTCGGTGGCAGATCTACCTATTTCGAATGTATCAGCTGTTTACATCACATTCACCTCGGTGGCGTTGCACAGCAATACCAGCGGATGGCAGAACTTCACCATTGATAAGACCGTTAATATCTACGATCTCACAACAAGCAATGCTTCTCTGCTAACCAATATATCGATCCATGCTGGGAAATACACGATGATACGTCTTTATATCTCAGATGTCAGCGTGAAGATACTTGGAACGAATGTAACATTCAGCCTGAGTGCACCGTTTGCTTTTATAAACCACCCGTTCACAGTTTCTGCACATTCAACAACTGGAATAATAATAGAGTTCGATCTGCATTCAGATCTGAACCTGCAGTCAAAGATCTTCACACCCTATGTGGGCTATGTGGTAAGCTGATTTCTAAAGATCTGATGCAGATTTTTATAGGAAGGTTAGGAGTTTGAGGGAAGCAGTAAAACTCCGACCTTCAGGGAGGAGATACACGGACTTCCCTCAATGGAAATATTTATACTCAATTTACCGTACCTATAGATAGTGATAACAGCCACCAAAGTGAAGCTATATCCAAATGTAAAACAGAAAGTATTACTGGAGAAGCACTTTGGCAGCTGTAGATTCGTATACAATTACTTTCTAAAAAAGAGGGATGAATACTATATAACGCATAAGGATGCTAAAAAATCCTCTTTGAACTATTTAGACACAGCGAACATGCTTATGGAACTTAAGAAGAAGTATCCATGGTTGTACGAAGTTAATTCTCAATCTTTACAGATGTCTCTACGCTTTCTTGATAATGCATTCAAGAACTTCTTCCATAGGAACGCTGAACATCCTAAATTCAAAAAGAAAGGTATTAACGAATACTTTGCAGTACCACAGCACATCAAAATTCAAGGAAACAGGATCTATTTCCCGAAGTTCTCTGAAGGCATATACTTCAAGGGCTCTGAGAAGAAGCTGTCCGAGATTAAAGACATCAACGAGATAATAATAACCAAGGATTCAGGATACTACTACTGCTCCATAATATATGAAAATGAGGAAGAACTACCAGAGAAGAAGCCATTATCAGCAGAGAACTCCGTTGGCATAGATCTCGGAATAGAGAAGTTCGCAACTCTATCGGATGGAACGATGATAGAGAATCCAGGATTCATAAAGAAGGTAGAGAAAAGAATAAAGCGTCTTCAAAAACAGCTATCGAAAAAGGAGAATGGATCGAAGAATAGAAGGAAGCATATACTTAAATTACAGAAGGAGTACA
>NZ_QJSM01000030.1 GCF_003205235.1 Thermoplasma sp. Kam2015
CTGGAATGGAAAGCAGAAAAATATGGAAAGAATATAATAGAGATAGGAAGGTTCGATCCATCATCTAAGATATGTTCATCATGCGGTAACATAAAGCATGATCTGAAGTTATCAGATCGCATATATCGTTGTGATGTATGCGGATTAACTATAGACAGGGATCACAACGCATCAAAAAATATAAGGAAGATTGGACTTATAAAAGTAGGATCGGTGCGATCCGAATACACGCCTGTGGAGATCGCTACATCGGGCTTGTACGGATGTCCGGAAAGGCAGATGTCTCTTCGATGAAGGGAAGCTCCGATGCTTTAGCTGAGGAGTAGCTCACCCCTCAGCTTAGCTTCGAACTTCCTTTCAGCCAAGAGACCTCTTTCCATAAATAGATTCAGTACAAGCCCCATATCGTTACATCCACAGGCTTGTATTCTAGAGTGCTGCTCCCTACCTTAATTAATCCCATAACGAGAATGTCCCTGATAAACCTTTTAGCAATTGCCCTTCTCCAGGAATGTCGGATATTTTCTGTTCATTTTTCTGTAAGATTCTATCTTCAATGCTGGTAAAACCACGAACATCATCCATAAATATCAATTAGAAATATATATAGAAATATGAAGTGCTCAAAATGCCAGGCTGAGGCGATCTACTTTGCCAAATACAATGGTCTTTACCTATGCAGACAGCATTTTAATGAAATGATCGAGAAGAGAGTAAAGAGGGAGATAAGAAAACAGATCGATCTCAAAAAACCAACGGTCAGGATATCAGTGGCTATATCAGGAGGTAAGGATTCCTCCGTTACACTCTATTTGCTCCATAAGATCCTGTCAGGTAGGAGGAACGTCAAATTGACTGCATTCACCGTTGATGAAGGCATAAATGGTTACAGACCAGCTGGCCTTGAGAGTGCATCAAAACTTGCGAAAATGCTAGGAGTAGAGCACCATGTGATAGCATTTCAAGAATCGTTTGGAATGACGCTTGATTCGATAGTAAGCGCGGATCAGTCGAGAATTCCGTGTTCGTATTGCGGGCCGCTTAGGAGAAAATTAATAAACGAAATGGCGGAGAGGCAGAATGCTGATTACGTAGCATTGGGACTCAACCTTGACGATTACAGCCAGTCCATACTTATGAATGTGGCCAAGGGAGATTATGAAAGATTCATGAGGATGTCACCTCAGACTGAGATGAAAGACGGACTTGTGAGACGGATAGCTCCACTGAGATCCATACTCGAAAAGGAGGTTGTGCTTTACGCGGTTGCAAACAGTATACCCTTCGACAGCAGCTGGTGTCCCTATTATTCACGAGCACAGAGAAACATATTTCGCGATGTTATCAATAGGCTATCGGAGTACAATCCAAGTACAAAATTCTCAATGCTCAAGTTCTTCGATAAGGCAAGATCACAAAAAGGAGGCGACGATGTCAAGGAACTGCATAGATGCAAGGTGTGCGGCGCTCCTACTGAGAATGATATCTGCTCTGCATGTTTGGCTATAGATAATTTAAGCCATGAAGCACCAATTGTAAGGAATGAAGCCAGAATTCATTGATCAGCCCTCGGGCTTGGAAAAATATCTTTGATTCACCTTACATCCCTGAAGCCCAGATCAGGTTGGAAATTAAAGCAAAATCTGATATCCATAACATCGAATTTTCGTTGAACAGAAAATGGTGACGAATAGATAGTGCTCAATTTAACCGACTTACAATTTTAAACATATAGAGCCATGATCTCCATAATCATGCAAAGCATTTTCTTGCCCTGATCATCAATTTCACGATATTTTAATCTTTAAAAAAATAATTTCAACAGGTGGCAGACGCATTAAGAAAAGATATGATAACCTTCTGGGGACTCGTCTTTTATGCTATTATGGTCATCTCTCCGGCCGGGCCATTTGCCTTTACCGGCGCATCGGCTATGGATTATGCCGGAAAAACTGCGCCTCTAACCTTTCTCATTGGAGGCTTAACGCTCTTCCTTGCGGTTATAGCGGTATACGTATACAGTGGGCATATCAGCAGTGCTGGAGGATATTACAAATTTGTCGAAGCAACTTTCAACAACAAATACTTCAGCAAGAGTGTTGGATTCTACTATCTGTTCGTCGTGTTGAGCAGCATAATAGGATCAAGCATACTTCTCGGTTGGTTTACATGGATTGGTCTGGAAACCATGATCGGCTATTCGCTCCCCTTCATCTATGTCATAGTCATCTCATTCATCACACCAGTCATATATCTAGTTGTTGGATATCTGTCTCTCAATTACAGTCAGAAGATAGCGGTGACGGTTGGGCTCATTGATCTTGCTTTTTATCTTGCACTTTCCATCGCCATCATAGTGAAATCGCCATATAATGGAATGCAGTATTTCAATGTAATGAACTCAAATGACGGCCTGCATGGATTCTTTCTGGGCATGATCGTGGGAGGGTTT
Organism: Thermoplasma sp. Kam2015; assembly: GCF_003205235.1. Classification (NCBI taxonomy): domain Archaea; kingdom Methanobacteriati; phylum Thermoplasmatota; class Thermoplasmata; order Thermoplasmatales; family Thermoplasmataceae; genus Thermoplasma; species Thermoplasma sp. Kam2015. The sequence goes on from NZ_QJSM01000030.1 coordinate 2,453, forward strand.
GTTGCTTTTTCCGGATATGGATCGATAGTCGTTCTAGCTGAAGAGGCAAAAATGCCCTCTACCAGTATAAAGAAGGCCATAATCACATCACTGATAATAATGATCGCCTATGACACGTTCGTTATATATGCCAACGTTGCTGGGGCCGGCCCGCATCTCAATGATGCTCTCAAATTCTTCGCGCCTGGTCTATTCGTGACAAAGAGCTATTATGGCATGGACGTAACACTTGCTGCATTCTTTGTATTTCTGATCTCGGCATTGATATCCACGGTGATCTTCGGTAATAGCGCTGCCAGAGATCTGTTTTCACTCGCCAGGGACGGAATTCTGCCTCCAGTGTTTGCAAAGGTTCACGATAAATATGGCAGTCCATACATTGCCGTAATAACTGTTTTTGTGATAGCAATCATAGGCATCGGCTTCGGTTTGATTCCGCTTGTTCATTACTATGGAGAAAATTACGGGATGTATTATCTCTTAGTCATAAATGCCATAGTCGGATCAACATTCACGCTGTTGTATCACATAATTATAAATGAAAGCCTACCATTTTTCATGTACAAACTCAGACAGCTTAAACCGCTGGTGCATATTGCTGCCCCAACAATAGCAAGTGGCATTATAGGTATAGCCATATATTATTCACTTATAGGTCTTTCCTATCCTTTATCACTTGTTTACGCAATAATACCACTGCTGATCATAGTTTCTCTGGCAATAATATACATTATGAGAAACAAAACGATAAGGATGGATACTTTCACCGGCCCTAAGCAATAACGTGAAAAAATTATAGGAAGGTTAGGAGTTTGAGGGAAGCAGTAAAACTCCGACCTTTAGGGAGGAGATACACGGACTTCCCTCAATGGAAATATTTATAAACAATTTACCATACTTATAGATAGTGATAACAGCCACCAAAGTGAAGCTGTATCCAAATGAAAGACAGAAAATATTATTGGAGAAGCACTTTGGCAGCTGTAGATTCGTGTACAATTACTTTCTAAAAAAGAGGGATGAATACTATATAACGCATAGGGATGCTAAGAAATCTTCTCTGAACTATTTTGACACAAATAACATGCTCATCGAACTCAAGAGGGAATATCCATGGCTGTACGAGATCAACGCCCAATCACTTCAGATGTCTCTACGCTTTCTTGATAATGCATTCAAGAACTTCTTCCATAAGAATGCAGATCATCCAAGATTCAAAAGGAAAGGTATTAACGAATACTTCGCAGTACCACAGCACATCAAAATTCAAGGAAACAGGAT
>NZ_QJSM01000031.1 GCF_003205235.1 Thermoplasma sp. Kam2015
CTCAGAGAACTCCGTTGGCATAGATCTAGGCATCGAAAAATTTGCAACCTTATCGAATGGTATAGCAATAGAGAATCCAGGATTCATAAAGAAGGTAGAGAAAAGAATAAAGCGTCTTCAAAAACAGTTATCGAGAAAGCAGAATGGATCGAAGGATAGAAGGAAGCAGATATTGAGATTGCAGAAAGAGTACAAAAAACTAAGAGACATGCGTGAGGACTTCCTTGATAAAATATCGACTGCGATAGCCAAGCGGTACGATACCATAGTCATCGAAGACCTCAACGTACATGGAATGATGCAGAACCATCGTATATCCAAGAGCATATCTGATGTTTCTTTCTATTCCTTCAAGCAGAAACTGGAATGGAAATCGGAAAAATATGGAAAGAATATAATAGAGATAGGAAGGTTCGATCCATCATCTAAGATATGTTCAAGATGCGGTAACATAAAGCATGATCTGAAGTTATCAGATCGCATATATCATTGTGATGTGTGCGGATTAACGATCGACAGGGATCACAACGCATCAAAGAACATAAGGAAGATTGGATTGATAAAAGTAGGGCTGGTGCAGCCCGAATACACGCCTGTGGAGATCGCAACATCGGGCTTGTGCGGAATATATCCGTACAGGCAGAGGTCGGTCGTTGAATCAGGAAGCTCCGAAGCTTTAGCTTAGGAGTAGCTCACAAGTTGAACAGTTTTTCATATTTTAGACTAGTGATGTCTATTATATCGCATTTCGATCTTGGATCATGGATGAGAATTCCAAACTTGGCCTCATAGATGTATTCACAGGTGACGGAAAGGGAAAAACAACGGCGGCGTTTGGCCTGGCCTTCAGAGCACTTGGATGGGGCTACAGGGTGTATATACTTCAATTTATGAAGACCGGAGTATATGGCGAAAATAAATCCGCAATAATGTTTGATAGGAATCTCAAGGTTGATTACGTGGGGATGCCGTATTTCATTGCCTGGGAAAATGAAATACCGAAGGAGGATCTGGACAAGGTTAAGAATGTTGTGATCTGCAAGAAAGGACATCCTCCAGATGACTACCGAGAGGCTGTCAAAGAACATTTTGAAGCATCCCTGAAAGAGCTTGGGAGTGGAAACTGGGATGTGTTCATATATGATGAGATAAATGTGGCTCTCTACTACTACCTGCTGAGTCTGGATGAGGTTATGGAGATATTCAAGATAAAACCAGAACATACCGAACTGGTTTTCACCGGGAGAAAGATGCCGAAGGAAATTATGGATAAGGCTGATCTCATCACGGAGGTCTCCTCGCCGAGACATCCATATCAGAAGGGCATACTTGCAAGGCGCGGAGTCGATTTTTGATTTTATTATGAAAAACTGTATTCTATCACTCTTTTCACAATTTTAAAAACATACATACCATCTTGCAAATATTGGGAAAACCTGAGACCTCAATATATGAAAATGTCTGTTGATCAGCCTTTTATCTCATTATTGTATATATCAGAAACATAGTCCGCTATTGCTGGAGATGCTGTCAAACCAGGAGATTCAATACCTATGAGATTTATAAAACCAGGCATCTCGTGGTCAGCTTCGTTCCTTATTATGAAATCTCTGTATGAACCATCATGCCTTATCAACTGTGGTCTTATGCCAGATGAATCTTCATGTACTTCATATTCCGTTATGGAGGGCAAAAAACTCTGTACTGATTCTACGAAGTCTTTGACACTTGAATTAACGCGATAATCTATGTGATCGACGTTATACGCGTTTGGGCCCAGTCTTATGGATCCAGAAAGATCCGGAGTAAGATGTATGCCAAGGCCCTTCTCTTCAGGCATAGGATATATTAGTCTTTTAACAGGCAGTTTTCCAGATACTCTGAAATAATCACCTTTCACATAGCTTATGCGGTATCCAAGCTTATCTATATCAAATCCCGCAAGTTCAGCAATTCTGCTGGAATAAAGGCCTGCACTGTTTATGACCGTATTGCATCTAACTGAGAATCTCTCTCCCGCGCTTATCCCATCGATTATATAGCCATCATGGGACTTTCTTATTCCAGTAACTTCAGTATCAAGAGCGATGAGTCCACCGTTTTTCTTGATGCTATAATAGAAAAAATTCATCAGATCATAGGGTTCAAGAATTCCCGTAGATGGGACATATATAGCCTTATCCGCATGAACGGGTGGCTCAATTGCCCTTACATCATCAGCCTCTAGCATCTGTATGTCTTCAATTCCATTGTTCCTGCCATTCTGCGCGAGTCTTTCTAGTGCTTTCAATTCACGTTCTCCGTTAGCAACTATCAATTTTCCGAGCCGTTTGAAAGGTATCTCATGTTTCTCACAGAGCTCATATATCATGGCATTTCCCCTGAGAGAGAGTTTCGCTTTCAAGGTTCCCTTTGGATAGTATATGCCAGAGTGTATGACGCCACTGTTATGGCTACTTGTTTCCGCGCCTATGGCCTTATTCTTTTCAAAAACGTAAACTGATTCGTTGTTTTCTGATAATCGAGAGGCGATAGCCAAACCAACAACTCCAGCGCCAATTATCACGATGTTTGCGGTTTCCATAAGTATAGGTTCATCTCTAATGGTAATATATAGTGAGCTACTCTTCAGCTGAAGCTTCGGATCTTCCTTTCATCGAAGAGACCTCTACCCTTCCGGATATCCGTACAAGCCATATATCACTATAACCACAGGCGTGAATTCGGTTCGCACCGATCCTACTCAAGTATCGTACGCTTGGTTATCGTGGATGATACTGAAGAATGTAGGAAGACAATCTATAAATATTTCTATTTATCGGGTGAAGTCCGTGTATCTCCTGTTCGAAGAAGGAGAATTACTGCTTCCCCCAAACCCCTAACCTCTCTATTAAAATCCCCTGGATAACATCCATGCTCGGACAGTATTTCTGATCTACTACCTCCAGAAAGCAAGCCTACAACTTGCGAATTAATCTCCGCAACCATGATAAGTACATTTCATCTCTTATGTATTCTTCGATAATTTCTTTATGCATAACTAGTGGATTGCCAATTGAAGAATGTTCATTGATAACAAGAGATTTGCTGAGCTAACTTTCCAGGGCACCATATTTTTAGTGTAAGTTTGCTAGATGTGGAGGTCTAAAATGATACATGACCAGATTTATATAACGATGATAATGACTTTGCGACATATACTTTGAGGAACATTAACAGTTGCAAATTACAAGAAAACCGCAGTCAAGAGGATAGGTAGGGATTCGAACCCTAGTAGATGGGATCTGCAGTCCCACGCATGACCTCTCTGCCACCTATCCGTGTTCTGGCAATTATTCAACAATATTTTATCCTTTCCACAAAAAGCGGCCATAACTAATGAAACACTATGTGAGGCCTATGGCCCGCTCATAATTTGCTATGACTTCATTTGCGACAGACCATATTGTTAGTTCCTGATCGAATATTGCATATTTTTCTTGCATATATGATATATCGCTGAGGAAATCACCCTCAGAAAAACCACCAATCACAACAAGCAAATCGGATTTATCTAAGATTTCCGACGGTTTTTTCATTTCGCCTTTCGGATGTAGGAGTATATTCCTATCAACATTTATGGAATTTATCAGATCTCGAAGAGTCGAATCTTCAATTGAGAGCAGCTTTTTCCCGCTGTTCGTTATGATTTTTTTGTCGAAGAGATCCTCGAAGAGACCTATAAACCTATTATATGACTTGGGCATCCTAGTGATTGGACTTATTCTTATTACCTTGTTATTTCTCGTATGTATATAAGTTCTCAACTGATTCTTATGATTAAGGATAGATTCCTGCGCCATCTCCAGCAACAGATATATTATATCAGGCCTTCCCCTCCTCTTTGATTCGTTTGGAAAGTATCGGTCGATAGAGGTATGCATATAGTTGGAATCCAGTATTATCTTGTCGACCTTTTTGTTTCTCTTCTTGGCGAATCGCCTTATCGCTGGATCTTCTGTCATCTGTTCTGGGATAGTTTCCAGTTCGGCATCGGCGATGATAAGATGGAGCATAACATATGATGCTAACCTGTGATATTATGGTTCTCATCTTCCCTGAGAGCGTGAACGATCCATAAGCTGAATCTTCGGGTATTCCTTTTAACGAATAGACCTCTGCCCGTACGGTATATTCCACCCAAACACCGTATCATAAATCCCTAGGTGTATATTCTGAACGCGTTGGTCCTATTCTTATTTACCGTGTAGAATTTCATTATACTTTCTCATTAGGGGAAGTTCCAATACTTTCTGCTCGAAGAGATGATTTTACCTGTTCCAGCAAAAGCCTAACCTCACTATAAAATCTTACACTGAACGGAGCTAACAACATTAATATATCAATTGATACTTAATACAGTATGATATCTATTAAATATATAGATGATTCCAAATTATCTTCAAATGATGCCATCAGATTTGAATTGCCTCACAGTGGAGGTAGGTGAAGTTGGAAAAATTAAAAGATGACTATGTTTTGGAGGGCACTGAAGGATCGGTTCAAAAAATCCTGTCTATTATAGTGGAACTGGATAGGAGTGGAATAATTGATATACTATATAGAATGGCGAAGGATGAGGAAGTTATAAGCTCATTAAAGAAGTTGCTATCAAGCGGTTTCTTTATGAATCTTATCGATAACTCAGAGGTTATAGCAAATTCTCTCACAACAATAGATCTTGGAATGTTTCCACATTATACAAATGCTATAAAGGCTGTGGAAAATGCAATAAAAACTGAAGATGTGGAACCTGTTGGCGGTGTAAGTGGAATTCTTCAGAAAATGAAGGACGATGATACTCAGAGAGGCATAGGTATTGTACTCTCATTACTGAAGAGTCTGGGAAAGACATGCTCTGAATCCCAAGGATGTCCATTCAAAGAGAAAAAATGAGGAGATTTAGTTACCATCTGTTATCTCCTCAGATCTTCCAATCTCTTTTCATATTCCTCTTTTGAAATTTCTCCTCTAGCATATCTCTCTTTTAGTATCTCCTCAGCTCGGTTGTCGTAATTGTGAATACCAGAAAATGCTCCGAAGAAGAGGTATATGAACAGCACTATCACGAGTACAGAGATTATGGCCATTATCGGCATGAATATATACATGCCATAATATGGATACCCCATCATACCATAGCCCAACCCTCTGTATCCTGCACCGTAATAGATTGTTGGAATCACGCTGAGGATCACAACTAGCGCTATCATAGCTATGAGCGCCCAGATCACAACACTAAGATGATTTTTCATATTAATCAATAAATTGAAACACCTGATAAACCTAACTTGAAATACATTTCAGAAATGTATTTTACCCAGAAGTAAAATCTCGTTCGTCATGCCGTATCTCCTTCTCTGTATGATACCTTTGTTTTCCAGCGAATTAAGTATCCTTGAAACTGTTGCGGGGGAAAATCCGGAATCTTTTACTATTTGATTCTGCATTGCATGACCTCCATATCTTTCAATAATTGCTATTATTGTCTTTTCATTGTCAGTCAGATCGGCTGGAATTATTCGCTCTTCATCATCCAACTGACTATGCTTTCCATACAAGCTTACGAATGATCTAATTGAGAGAACAAGAATAATGCTGTTTATGCCAATAATAAGGCCGTAAAGTATCAGTGTGATACGATTTATTTTTATCCCATACATTATCGTGAACAGCATCACCGAAAAAGTGGATGCCAGTATTATAAGTGAAACCATAGATACCACTAGCATGGTGAATAGATACCTTACCACCCCGGAATCTGGGATGAACTTATTCCTTCTTTTAGACTTTGTACCAGACATAAAGATCCTGTTTCGTGTCCGCAATAATTTCCATCCGTCTGCTATTATATCTTGCTTTCTCAATCATCAGTGAATCATGCCTTCTAATATATAAGTAGATAATTTATTAATAATTTCTTGAATGATCAGCATCTTGATGGTTACCTCCTAAAAACGGAAGATTCATCTTTTCCAGAAATGCGTTCTATGGTTTCCTCGTAGAGTCTTTTAGAATGAACGAAAAGGCTCTATCGTACCATTTCCCAAGAGAGCATCCTCTTTAATATATAAAGTACAGGAATTTTTAGGTCTGATGATTCTTGCTGAAAGCCAGATCCTATCTATTCTTGGAAGGTTGAGCGATTATTTCTCCATGTATATTATCTTAACAGTCAAGTCAATCGATAGCTTCCAACAAGATCGATTAAGCGAATGCATCGTAATGCATCAAAATTTAAATAATGGAGGCAAATATTGAACTTGCTTTATGGGACCATTGTAACATAATCGAGTAGGGAGTGACTGGCCCGACTTTATGCCTGTGATGGTTGAAAGTATTGTGTGGTTCCGAAGGTGAGACCGCGCAGGAACTTCTCAGAGAACGATGAGAAGATGTCAAAAATGAAGGCGAAACGATATGGAGTCTAATAAGGATAATGCAGATAGATATGCAAGTGAGGCAAAGGATGCCATAAATTTTGGTGATTACGATAAGGCGATAAGCAATATTGAAAGGGCCATTAAAGCGAGCCCGAGGGATGTTTCATATCATCTCATAAAGGCTGACGCACTCTATAAGAAGGGCGATTATGAGGGGGCCCTTGACGCACTTAACTTCGCAGAGACACTTGATCGTAACAATCCAGAACTACATTCTCTGAAGAGCATATGCTATGGATCAATAGGAAAGTTTAGGGAATCGAAGGATGAGGCCATAAAAGCTATAAAGGCCGATCCAAACTATCCTTTTGCATACTATAACAAGGCAAAGTCTGAACAATACCTTGAGGAATATGAAGAGGCAAAGAAGGATCTTCAGAAATATCTCGAGCTACAGCCAAACGACCCGGATGCGTATCTTGATCTTGCCGAAATGAGCTATAATGAGGGCGATTACAAAAATGCTCTGCAGAATGTTAATACCGCTATAAGGAAGGATAAGGAGAACACGGATGCCCATGATCTGAAGCTCAACATTCTGCTTGCCAAGAAAGATATAGAGAGCTATCTGAAAGAGCTGCTGGAGGCATTTAAGGATACTGAGGATTTCAAGTACATAGGCACACTAGTCGACACCCTGAAGAACGTTGGATCCTACGATACAGCAGAGGATATACTCAAAGAATTCATAAAGATCTATAAGGGAGAACCATTTTTATACGATGCTCTCGCAAGGGTATATTACGATGAGGACAGAAAGGATGATGCATATAAAACCTACGAAGATCTGCTGAGCGCCAACGGCGACAGGGAGGCAAAGATATACTGGTTCGATTTTCTGCTTGATGATGGCTCCTTTGATCGGTTGATAGAGGAGATCAATAAGAGCGGGCTGAATGATGATGAGGTCCTTGAAATAAAATATCTTGCTGAGGATCAGAAGGGGGATCATCAGAGCGCCCTTGAAACGGCCAAGGAACTCATAAATCTTGATCGAAGCCCTTACAACATCAGCCTCTATGGATCACAATTGAGAAAACTCGGGAAACTTGATGAGTCCATCAAAGCCCTCTCGGAATATGAAAATGACCCAGATGTTTCATATGAAATGTTCCTTACCTATATGGACAAGGATCAGGCCAAGACCGCATCTAAATATCTGAAGAATTCAATAGAGAACAGCGAGGAAGATGATGATATAATATCCAATGTTCTAGAAGGCGTATCTAAAATGATAGATAAATCAGATTTTCAGAGCGTTAATGATTTTCTTGATAGCCTGAACGATAAATCTGATGATATATCCATTCTTGTAGATACGATGCGCGCAATAAACTCCGGTGTATTTGAGAGCTATGAGAAGGGCAAGGAAAAACTTCTGAGAATTGATGAACATAAAGAGGAAGTGTGCGAATTTGCCAACAACATAGTTCAATTGACAGAGGGAAAAGCAAGATCTTTTCTGGAAAAATTCATAGAACAGAACTGCGATAGTGAGGATCAGGAAGATTGATCTCATTATCTAATATCCTTTTTTATATCGATATCATGACGTGGATAATGCACCAGATTGGTATATATCACCTATTGCTGGGATTATAAATTAGAGCCAGTGATCCCATCATTGAACTTTTTCGAAATCTGCTTTGGAAGATCATTTATATATCAAATCGATTGAAGAATGTGGAGATAAGGAAGATTATAGATCCGGATCAGATAGACGGCTTTCTGGAAGTTATCAAGTCTGCGTGGAGGGCTGATAACATTGATGGTGCATTCAGAGATACCATAGCTTCAATGCGTTATCATGGTGGGATACTTCTTGGTGCATTTGACGATGATGGAAAGATGGTTGGTATGTCATTCTCATATCCAGGATACAGAAACGGAAAGATATATCTCTATTCTCACATGGCAGGAGTAATAGAGGGGAAAAAATATTCGAATATAGGATACAATCTGAAGTTAAAGCAGAAGGAACTGGCCGCTTCAATGGGTTATGATCTGATAGCATGGACCTTTGATCCTTTCAATCCGCTGAATGCATATTTCAATATAACAAAGCTGGGTGCTATTTCACGCACATACATAAGAAACTTCTATGGAAACATGAACGACGGAATAAATCGCGGTTTGCGCACTGATAGGGTGGTTGCAGAATGGTGGATCAAGAGCATATTCGACAGAAAATGCAGCGAAATAGAATTCGTTAACGATGAAATGGACTATGTCAGCATAAAAATGCATGGTGATCCAGATTGCCTGGGGTTCTATGTTCCATCCAAGATTTCATTCTTCTTTGAGGAACAGTCTCTGGGGATCAAACTGAAGGAAAAGGCCTATGAAATTTTCAACGAACTTTTCAGAAATGGCTATTCAATAATAGGCTATGAAAAGGGGAAATCAAACTATTTTCCCGGGTTCAAGGATTAGAACAAAGAACACGCATGGAACTGGAGATACTCTTTCTTCAGCCATAGTTTCATACATGATCAGGGGCTACAGTGAAATAGAGGCGGTTCGTATGGCAAAGGAATAT